>JALOTR010000459.1 GCA_025457805.1 Akkermansiaceae bacterium
AGGCCAAAATCATCAGCAGGCAGGCCTTGTTCATACATGCCATGCCCCGCCTCGTGCAGCACACCGAAGAGCGAGGATGTGAAATCAGTTTCATCGTAGCGCGTGGTAAGTCTCACATCGCGCGGGCCAAGCGTGGTGCAGAAGGGATGCGTGGTGGTATCAATGCGGCCGGCCTCGAAATCGAATCCCACGGCTTCGGCGATCATGCGATTGAGCTTTTGCTGGCCATCGATGGGGTATGGCCCGGCGGGCAAAGCGGCGGCGCGGGCGGCGGATTTTTCCACGGCCTTGGCGGCGGTGTCGCGGAGGGCGGGGCGCATGGTGTCGAAGAGGGCAGCAACGGCGGCGGTGGAGGTGCCACGTTCGTAGGCTTCTAACAGGGCATCGTAGGGCTCGCCGGAGTAACCCCACAGATCCGCCTTTTCGCGGGCGATGCCGAGGAGTTTTTCCAGATGCGGGGCGAACTGGGCGAAGTCGGAATTTTTCCGCGCCTCTGCCCAGGCGTGCTTGGCGAGTGAGGTGGCGGTGGATTCGCGGGCGACGAGTTCGACCGGCAATTTGGTGGCGCGGTCGAATTCGCGGCGGAGTTCGCGGAGATTGGCGCTTAGCTTGGGGTCGTTGCCGGGATTGGTGTTTTCCGCAGTTTCGAGAGCGGATTTCCAATCGTCCGAAGTGGCCAGTTCATGGGCGCGGGCGGAAAGCCATGACAACTGCGCGGCGCGATGCTCGGCAGCGGCGGGCGGCAGGTAGGTTTCCTGATCCCAGCCGATGACCGAGGCGGAGGACTGGATGATAGACAATTCGCGGACTTTCTCGAAAATCGACATGGCGGATTACAGGATGGATCCGCGTGGCGGGCAATCGAGTATTTCGCCGGGCTTGGCATGAGCGGGTCGATGGCTAAGGTCCGGCATGCGGATTGATATCGTGACCTTGTTTCCTGAAGTGGCTCTCGCGCCGCTGAGCGACTCGATCATCCAGCGCGCGCGCGCGGCGGGGATCGTCGAAGTCGCGGGCCACCAGTTGAGGGATTGGTCCGAGGACAAGCACCGCCGCGTGGATGACTCGCTGTGCGGGGGAGGGCAGGGGATGTTGTTGAAACCAGAGCCCTTATTTGCTGCCGTGGAGGCCTTGCGCGGGCCGGAAACCAAGGTCATCCTGATGACTCCGCAAGGCCGGCCCTTCAAGCAGGCGGTGGCGCGGGAATTGGCGGCGCAGGAGCATTTGCTGATCCTCTGCGGCCACTACGAAGGCGTGGACCACCGGGTGATCGAGGCGCTGGTGGATGAGGAAATTTCCATCGGCGATTACATTCTCACCAACGGCGCGCTGGCCGCTGCCGTGGTCTGCGATGCGGTGATCCGCCTGCTCCCCGGGGCTTTGGGCGATGAACGGTCATCGGCGGAAGAGTCGTTTTCCGATCCCTGCCTCCTGGAAGCCCCGGCCTACACGCGCCCCATCGAGTTTCGCGGCATGCGGGTGCCGGAGGTGCTGATTTCCGGAAATCATGGGAAAATCCAAACTTGGAAACAGGAAAACGCCCTGGCCCGGACCCAGGCGAATCGTCCGGATCTCTTGAAATAACAAGCGCTGGATGGGGAATTTGCGCGGACGCGGAAAATTTCGTGCCCTCCGGCGGGAATCATGCAACTAATCGGACCGTGAAGAGCGCAGCGCAATCAGATGCCCAGGGGGCGATCGATGATCCACCCCACGTGGAACCGGCCACCATCGAGGATCTTCCGGCGCTCACGGAGTTGGTGATGGACCTGATGTCGCGCTCGGATGATTTCACGCCGGACCAGACCCTTCAGGAACGCGGCCTGCGCCTGGTTCTTGAACAACCGAACCGCGGCCGGATCTTCGTGGTGCGGAACAAGGATCGCATCTTTGGCATGGTGAACCTGCTTTTCACCATCTCCACGGCGCGCGGCGGTTTCGTGATCCTGATGGAAGACGTGGTGATCCATCCCGACCACCGTGGCCAAGGCTATGGGGCGATGCTGGTGGATTATGTGATCGATTTCGCGAAGCGGAAAAATTTCAAGCGCATCACCCTGCTCACCGACCGCATCAGCGCGCAATCGCAGGAGTTTTTCAAGAAGCGCGGATTTGATTACTCGAACATGATTCCCATGCGCCGGATCATTGATTGACGCCGGGGACGGATTTCGCGAAATTGAAATTCTGTGAAACCCCTGAGCGTAATGCAGGGCTAAGCTGGAGTTTTCAATTCCCACCGCCTTCCACCATGCATCTCTTCAAGCGCGCGTTTTTCTGGCTCTCCGGAGCCGGCACCCAGACATTGGAACAGTGCCCGGCTTGGGAGCAGCGAAAGTATGTCGCCTTCGGTGCCACCGTGCTGGTGCCCTGTGCCTTCGCATTCATCGCCTGCGCCTATGCGCTCTCGACGCTCACCGACAACCCGCGCGTGATTTATCCCGTGGCGGCCGTTTGGGCCTTTATCATTCTCACCATCGACCGCGCCTTGCTCGCAGGTTACCGCGCCTACATGTCGATTTTCCGCAAGCTTTCGCAGTTTGCCCTGCGGCTTGTTGTGGCCGTGTTGATGGGCATCACCATCGCCCACCCGTTGGTTTTGCTTTTGTTCCGCGATACCGTCTCGTCTGTCATCGAAAAAGACCGCGCGGCCGAGATCGAGGTCGTACGAGGTGGATTTGAAAAGGAAAAGAGCCGCATCCGCGAGCAGGTGACCGGCCTTGAAGCGGCGATCGCCGAGCAGCGCCAAAAGTGGAATGAATCCTTCCAGGCGAAATTCATCCTTCAGGAAAACGAGGACGCCGGTGCTGCCATTCCGGGCATCACTCCCGAGCAGCAAACCGAGCTTAAAGCCTCCATCGATGAAGGCACGGCCCCGTTCAAAGAGCGACTCACGGTCATCGAAACCCAAGCTGCCGAACTCACGCCGCAATACACCAAACTCCAAACCGAGCTCGGTTTCTGGCAGGCGGAATTCGAGCGCGAACTCAACGGCCAGCGTTCCGGCATGAAAGGTGAAGGACCGCGCGCCCGCTCGATCCGTTCGGATCAATTGGAGCCACGGCGCGAGGAATCCAAACGCCTTGGAGCCTTGTTAGAGCACCTCACGGCTGAGAAGGCCACGCTTCAAACGCAATCGCGCCAAGCCGAAGCTACCGCCATCGCCCAATTCGAAGGCAAACTTGCGGAAATCGAAAAAGCCAACCAAGCCGAAGCCGCCCGCGTGGCCGGGCTCAAGCAGAAGGTCGAGCAGGACCAGGCCGAGCAGTTTGTCACCCAGCAGAATGCCTTGCGGGATACCATCAAGGAGCAGATCGACACCCGCATCGCGGAGCTCAAGCGCGTTCAGCAGGAACTCGCCACCGTGGCGGACGAGGAAACCACCCGCCTCACCGCCATTCGCGAAGAGCCGCGCAAGGACATCCTCACCCAGACGCTTGCACTCCATGCATTGTTCCAAGCTGGAAACGAGGGCGGTGAGTTTGCTTTTTATACATATATCATTCTCACACTTTTGTTCATGCTCGTGGACACCATCCCGCTCATCGTCAAGTTCTTCACCAAGCCCGGTCCTTATGATACCTTGGTGGACCGCGATGAAATCACTTTCGATACCGAGCACCGAGCCTTCCGCCAGAGCCGGGTGAGATACATGGATCAGCTCTCATCCGGCAACCTGATCGCGGTCACCCGCAATCAGCGGCTCGAACATGCCTTGGTCGATGGTGTGGAACACAGC
>JALOTR010000460.1 GCA_025457805.1 Akkermansiaceae bacterium
GAGGACCTCGCGCGGGAACTGGAACGCGCCAACTCCATTCTCAAGATTGCCAAGCGCCCGCCCACCCACAAGGTCATCGAAAAATGGGTGGCCTCAGCCCGCGAACTCACCGGCGTGGAGGAAACGAACGAGCCGGAACCCTCGCTCATGCCGGTCAACTACGAGGAAACGCCGCAAGTGGTTTCCATGCTGGCCAGTTCTCCCTTCGCCATCCCGCTGCCCGCCCGCATCCTGATGGAAAACCAGCTCGGCGTATCGGATATCCCCGCCGGCATCCTGCTCAACCGCTACTCCGGGGATCTCGATGTGAAAATCGACGCCCGCATCCCCAAGGGCAAGCCGATCCGCCAGACGCCCGCGACAGGAAACTACGTCCAGATCGCCGATGCCACCACCACCAAGGTGGAGATCGATACCTCCCGTTTTCGCTCCACCGAGGAAATGGGCGACCCGCTGCTCAAGGTGGCCGCCGTCAAGACCTCGCCCGCCAACGACCGCGTCGCCCTGCTCCGCGCACCCCGCACCAGCACCAACGCCGGTCGCGATCCCCATTCCCGCTGGTACATCCGCGGCGTGCTCCATAGCCACCCGGTTTCCATCTACATCGGCGCCATCGTCACCCTCGTGCTGATGATCATGATCCCCACCGCCGTCATCTCGGCCGGTTTGCTTTTCCTTTCCGGCGAGATGCCGGAGAAATTTTCCTGGGTTCCCAAATGGCTCATCTACTTCCCCGTCGTCCTCCCGCTCTGCGGCATCGCCTACCTGATCTGGGGGCTCGGCGGCACCTGCCGGATCTGCGGCCAAAAACTCTTTGCCCACCGCTCCCACCTGAAAAACTCCCGCGCCCACCACGTCCGCGGCCTCGGCTACATCCTTCCACTCTGTTTCCAAATTCTCATCTTCCGCTGGTTCCGTTGCACCCATTGCGGCACCCCGGTCCGACTCAAGGAATAGGAAAATTTCCCCATGAAACCCACCCTTCCATGCCTGGCCATCGCCGTGCTCGGCCTCGCCTCCTGCGCGAAATTGGGGATCGGCGATAGCAAACCCGAGATCACCCAGGAAGAATCCCCCTTCGGAGCCGGCGGCATTCCACCCGCCCTCCGCGCATCCGGCTCAGCCGATGCCGGCACGCCCGTCACCGCAGGCGGAAATATTCCGAACTCCCCGCAGAAACTCAACCTCACGCCCGAGGATGAGATCGTCTTCACCGATCCCGACAACCCCGAGGCCAGCCTGCCGGAACTCTCCACCCTCCTCGCCAACGCACCGAAACGCAAGGGCCCCTGGGAAGACAGCGAGACCATCGCCCGCCAACGCGCCTCCCGCGAGGGCAAGCCGCTCCTCATCTGGTTCACCGACTCCGCCCGCAGCCCGATGTGCAAGGCGATCTCCCAGGAACTTTTTTCCACCCCCGAATTCGAATCCTGGGCCTCGGAAAAAATCATCCGCCTCCGTGTCGATGCGAATATCCAGGTCACCGATCCCGATATCTCATTGGCGGAAAAAGACGCCCGTTACCTCGCGATGAAAAACTACGTCGCCAGGTTGAAAAAAACCTACAAGGTCCTCGGCCATCCTACCCTCGTCATGCTCAATCCCGGCGGCGAAGTCCTCGGCAAATACCGCGGCTACCAGCGCGGCGAGGACGATTACAAATGGGGCCTCATCAAGCAGGCCGAAGCCGTTTCCGCAAATGCCTACCAAGAGTGGAAAAAGTCACTTGAGAAAAAAGGCTATCGCGAGTGGACCGATCGCAAGGACCGCAAGGTTTTTGCCAAACTCGCCGGCTACACCAAAGGCACCCTCATCCTCGTCGAGCCCGATGGCACACGCTCGCGCACCCACGAGGACAAGCTCTCCAACGCCGATCAAGACTGGATCAAAGAGCAAAAGAAACTCCGCGGCATCGAGTGAAGCCCCCCGGGAGCGCTGAGCCCCAGCTCGGCGCGGCTCGTATCTCCCCACAAATCATCTCCCACCCGCCGCCGCCCAAAAAAAGAAACCCGGACGGCAAAACCATCCGGGCTCTTGGAAAAAATTCCTCCGTCAGGATTCAGAAGCGCCTGCGCCGCAGGAGCATCGCTGCTCCCACCAGACCCAAGGCCGCACTGCTGGGCTCTGGAATGACGGTGAAGGTGGCACTGGGGCCGCTGGTGGAGTTCCAGTTGTTCATGATGAACGTTCCACCACCACCACCAGTGAAGCTGGCGTTGTTTTGGACATAGAAGTTGATGGTGTAATTGCCGTTCGACAGCCCGTTCGTCAGGTTGATCCCAGCGTTGGTGATCTGCCAGAACTTGTTGTTGCCGGACACTGAGTTTGGCGAGTTGTCCACGATCGAGCTGAAGGCACCGGGAGTGTCGCCGCTTTTCGTCACCCGGTAGAACAGACTCGCGGTATTCACGCTGTCACCACTGTCGTTGAAGGTGTTCATTTCAAACCCATTCAGAACAAGGGAACCCGCGGCTGCCAGATTGATGGTCCCGAAGCTGCTAAGGGCTGGATTCACACCATCACCAGTCAGACCGAAGCCACCGCCGGCGTTGTTGGTGTTGTTCGCAGGCGAGGTCACCTGATTGAACACATTGCCTCCACCGTTCAGGGTGGTCACAACGTAGAAATTGCCGAAATAACCCACAGCGGCGTGGGCTTGGCTTGCGAGAATCAAAGCCACAAATGGAACGAAATGTCTCAATTTCATGGGGGTCGGAATTTTGTTGGATTTTGCAGCCCTGAGCGATCACCCCATTTCCGGTCAGACACCGGGTGGTTCACGAAAGGCGCACTCGCAACTTCGCGGATTTCCCGGATCTGGTCCGTTCACTGGGTCTTTTGAAACGACAGGACACCCTTGAGATGTTCAAGGCCGGACTGGGGTTTAAAAAATCTTCAGAAAAAATCAAGCTTCATCTTCACCCGGCTCCAGCGGCAGCCCATCCAGCGATTCCCGGTAAGCGTTTTCGTCGAATCCCCGCTTTTTCCGCAGCACCTGGTCCATCTCCTCGCCCAGACAAAGCGCGATCTGGTGCTTCGCCTCCATCTCCTCCATACCCGCCTTCACCAGCCGCTCCAGCGTCTTCGCCACGTATTTCGTCTGCGGAGAAACAAGCTGCTGCTCCACCGCCGCCAGCAAATCAGGCATCAAGTCATCGGACATGGAGGGATCAAAGCTGAATTCCCGAGAAACTGAAACGCTGAAAATCGGCCTACCGCTCCGGTGGCGGGAGGGCCCGGTTCACGGAGGCCACCGGCACGTTCGTAAAAATGTGGAGCGTCGCTCCTTCGAGTTCATCGGACGGCCACTTGGAGATGAGAGGGAACTGGAAGGTGGAGTTTATCCATGTGGAGGCCACTCCGGCGTCATCGAATCCCGAATGCCATGGCATGCTTTTTACGGCGGCCGTACCGCTTCGGTTCACGATGAGTGCGTGGTTCTGTATTCTGAATGCGGAGGAACGTTGGTTAGGATCGAACTTGCTCACCGGGAGAACCATTCGATAAGGGACGATCAAAACGTGATCCGTTGAATAAGCGGGACTGATTTTCAAGTTTCCCAAGGCTTTCATGGAACGGGAACCTCCTTGGAAGAGCGGCACTTCACCCTGATGGACGATCTTGTAGATGGTTCCCTTAAACTCCCAGTCTCTTTCATCCAGCTGTTTGAGAATGGCAGAAGCGTCCTCGACTTCGCATTCCACTACGTGCCCTTCTGGGAGTACGGCTACACGCCCG
>JALOTR010000461.1 GCA_025457805.1 Akkermansiaceae bacterium
CATTGTGAAGGAAAAAATTCCCGAAGTCGTGCCGGTGATCGATCAACTCTGGAGCGACGGACCCACCCATTGGGAAAGCCTCTATGCCGAGGTCGGCCCGGCGGCGGAAGCCCAGTTGCTGAAGCGCTTCGCATCCACCGATGGCTCGCTCCAGCAATCCGCCGTCCGCATTCTCGGCAAAGTCGGCGGACCTGATAGTCTCGCTCCGCTGGAAGCCGCCCTGCCAGGCGCCCACGCGGAACTCCGCATCCTGATCGGAAATGCCACGGCATCCATTCGTTCGCGCCACGGAATCTGATAGTTTTTTTCATTCTTCTCACTCCGCGGGAGGAATCGCCTTGCCGCACGGGAAAAAGCTTCCCATGCTGCCCGCGCCTCTCGTCTCGCGCCAAGCCGGGATGATCCGGGGGGAGAATTCCGGCCACGCGAGGCGGGGGGCACTCAGGGGATGACTTCGTTTGAAGAAATCCACTCCGGATCCTGCAGAGTTTTGTATGTGGCTGTTAGGACGGCACTTCCGTTTCAGGTCGGCATGTTTTCATGCCATGGAATCATCTTTCGCTTTCCAGTAGATGCCGAAAGCGGATTACGGCGCTGCATGCGATGGTGAAATCTCGACCAGAAACCGCTTGGTCCGGTAATGATAATATGAGCCTTGATTGTCCGTCTCGGTCCGCAGGGTGATGTAAGAATCCGGATTTGATCCAAGGATGCGTTCTTCCGATGTGATGCGATGATCCGGCGTTCCGCTCGCCATCATGGAAAGAGACAGGCATAACAAGGCGGCTTGAATCAGACGTTTGGTTTTCATGAATGTGGAATACATCCCATGAGAACCATGTCATGTCCATGTTAAACCCTTGATCCCCTAGTCAGGCCTCAATGCGGAATCCCAAACTGATGCGCGGCCACATGCTCGGCTTCGCGTGTCACAGAGTTGAGTGAAACACCGTGAACTTCCGCAGCTTTGCGGCAGTCTTCATATTCCGCAGTCGCCCGCAAGCCGCCGCCGGGAAGCTGGGCGAGCTTGATGGTGATGGGACCGAAGCGTGTTTCCACGGTTTCGAATTTCCGCGGCAAGGCATCGCGGCGGGTATCGCTGCGGCGGATGCCGAGCGTGTTGGTTTCTTCGAAGAGAATGTTTTCCAAGCGATCCGCATCTTCGGGTTTTGCGAGGACCTTCACCACATGCGCCGGGCGGTCTTTTTTCATCTGCGCCGGGATGGAAACCACATCCAGCGCGCCTTCCGCCATCAGGCGCTGGCAGGTGTGGCCGATGGTTTCGCCGCGCTCGTTGTCGAGATGGGTTTCCAACACGGTGATGGTCTCGCTGATCCATGGTCCGCTGGCTGCCGAGTCGCCAATCATGACGCGCACGACGTTTGGAATCAGCAAATCCCGGGTGCCGGCACCATAACCGACCTCGCGCAGCAACATCGAAGGCATGGGGCCCCAGGCATCGGCAAGTTCGGCGAGCAACGCCGCCCCGGTGGGAGTGACGAGTTCTTTTTCAATCGGCGATCCGTAAACCGGCACGCCCTTCAACAAACCAATCGTCGCCGGAGCGGGGAGGGGAATCTGGCCGTGGGCACCTTTGACAAATCCACGCCCCATCGGCAGCGGGGAAACCACCACGCGCTTGATGCCAAGCAGCTCCACGGCGGACAGGACGCCGATCACATCCACGATGGCATCCACGCCGCCGACTTCATGCAAATGCACTTCATCATAAGCCATTCCATGGATGCCGCCCTCGACCTCGCAGATGCGCTTGAAGATGCGCATGGCGCGCTCCTTGACGCGTGGCGTTATCTCCGAGTTCTCCACAATCAAACGTATATCTTCGAGATATCTCTCCGGTGCATCATCGCGCACTTCCACATCGATCTTGGTGGCACCGAATGCATTCTTGGAAACCTTGCTCACCCGCAGGTGGAAATCATCCAGTTTCAACTTCGCCAGCTCCGCCTCCAGCGCGGCAATCGGCAATCCGGCATCCACCAGCGAACCCATCAACATGTCGCCGCTGGCTCCCGCGATGCAATCAAAGTAAGCGATTCTCATGATTTGGAGGCCAGACGGGGATGCAGGATGCGGTGGGCGGCGATGGCTGCGCCGAATCCGTTATCGATGTTCACGACGGTAAGGCCGGAGGCGCAGGAGTTCAGCATGCCGAGCAAGGCGGCAAGTCCTTGGAACGAGGCTCCGTAGCCCACGCTCGTCGGCACGGCGATGACCGGCGACGAAACCAGCCCGCCGACCACACTCGGCAGCGCGCCTTCCATGCCCGCCACCACGATCACCACATCGGCCGCGCGGATTTCATCGACCCTTGCCATCAGACGATGAATGCCCGCCACGCCGATGTCGTTGAAACGCTGCACCGGATGGCCGAGAAATGCCAGAGTGGCCGCCGCTTCCTCGGACACCGGCAAATCCGATGTCCCGGCTGAAACCACCGCCACGCGGGATTCATGCAGCGGCTCGATGCTTCCGACGGAAATGGTGCGGCTCATCGCGTCATAACATGCCTCCGGCAATGCGGAGAGCACATCCGCCGCGCGGTCGGCTGGCAAGCGGGTGCCGAAAGATCGGCCGTTCGCCGCAGCGAGGGCGCGCAGGTTGTCGGCGATCTGTCCTGCGGTTTTGCCCTGGCAATAGACGACTTCGGGAAATCCCTGCCTCGCCAGACGCTCCGGATCCAAAGTGCTGTGTGGAGTTTCAATCATGCGGGTTCTTGTGGTTTGGAAATGACTTCATTCATGCTGCCGGAGCGGAAGCCTTCAAGGTCCAGCGAGACATAACTGAATCCCGCATGTTTGACGGCAAGAGCAACGGCCTCGCGCAGTTCCATCAGGCGTGGCAATGCATCCGTCTCGATCTCGATGCGGGCCACCGTGCCGTGATCGCGCACGCGGCATTGGCGGAATCCCAGCGCCTTGAGCGCGGACTCGGCTTTGTCGATGCGCGTGAGTTTCTCAAGCGTCACCGGCGATCCGTAGGGCACCCGCGATGAGAGGCAGGCGGCGGCCGGTTTGTCCCATACCGCCAGTCCCAGATCGCGCGCCCAGTCGCGGATCTCCTGCTTGCCCATGCCCGCTTCCGCCAGCGGACTGCGCACCCCGTGCTCGCGTGCCGCCCGGCGACCGGGTCGGAAATCACCTGCATCGTCCGCGTTGGTGCCATCCACAATCACCGCGATGCCCTCCCGCGCGGCAAGCGCCGTAAAAGTCCCGTAGGCCGTGTCCTTGCAATGGAAACAACGATCCATCGCATTCGCCGCGTAGGCTGGATTCTCGATTTCATCCGTGGGCACCTCGAACAAGCGGATCCCTGCTGCCTGCGCCGCCGCACGCGCGTCTTCCAACTCGCCGGAGGCAAGGCTCGGCGATACCGCCGTGGCGGCCGCCGCCTTTTCGCCCAGCACCCTCGCCGCCACCGCCGCCAGCAACACGCTGTCCACACCACCCGAACACGCCACCAGCACACTGCCACAGGAAACAAGGATGTCCTCGACGAGCGACCTCCGCGCCGCGGGGTGGGGGATGGATGACGATAAAGTGGAATTCATGAAGTGTGATGCCTGAAAACGATCTCCCGGACCCGGTTCTTCCGGAAGTCCGAAAACCTCGCGATTCAAAGCCACAAGGTCCACGCCAAAATCGCCCCGGCTCCCGTTCCGTCAAGCCCGGGATGCCGAACCCTCCCGGTGGAAAAATCCCACCCGTCGCCGAGGT
>JALOTR010000462.1 GCA_025457805.1 Akkermansiaceae bacterium
TTTCCAATTTGCCATGCGTAAAGTGGATTGTTTAGTGAGAATGTCACACAGTTGGGTGTGCCTGAGCCTGGCAGTTGTGGGGTATTGCTTGGAATATGCTCTGTAGCTCCCATGAATTCTTCCGTAAAAACATTTGGCGCTGGTTCATCGAAACGCCAGTATGGAAGGCTAACCTCGGGCCTTGCCTTTTGAAGAAGGCGCTCAAGGTCCAAAAGGTAGAGTCGGTGCCAAGGGAGAAAGTGGGAGTCTCCGTGCGCAGATGAGTATGCACTACCTACATGCATGCCTACAAAATCTGTTACATAGATTCCCTTGCCTGGCCCTGCCGGAGGCTGATTAGGAAAGGCGGGGTGTGACTTGATTCCGTTTAGGGTCGCTAATGCGTCGAGAAAGTCGTTTCTCGCCTTTACGCTCAGGTCGTTTGCATTCTTGCGGACGCGAATCATGACCTCTACGCTTCCTGCAACTTCATGCGAATTGTCAGACCAAACCGCTTCGATGAGAACATCCTTAGCTTCTTCACTAGCGCCGTTGTGTCGCTTGCCAGGTTGAAACTTCCCTGCCACGTAAACGGAAGCCAGACCATTCTTTAGAGTAACTTCTAATTCCTCCACAGGAACGGCACCAATTCGACTCATAAACAGAACACGCGAGATTGAGTTATTCAATGGGCGAGACCGCAGGGTCACAGAGGTGTTACCGGTCGGATTGGAGCCTTCTATATTTAGCGGAACAGGCGACCAAGCAATATATCCGGCCTCCGGTTGGTCAGATCCAAAAGGTTTTAGAGTGATTTTTGACATTGGGATATGCGATTTTGTGATTAGGTAGTTGGGGCGGGTGCCGATGGCTTGGAACTTGAAGCTGGTGCGTACCGTAAGGTGCCGCTGGCCGCAGCGCATGTTTAGGGTTCGTTCACGGGCGGCGGATCAAAGCAAGTCGTGGTCAGGCTTGCCATCATTCCCCCACCACGATCTCCGCGACGTTGCTCCATTGGCCGGTGCGTTGGGCGTCGTTGGAGTAGATGGCGCGGTATTTCCATTTGGCGGAAGTGGCGGGCATGGGGGTGGTGTCGATGTAGTTGGGGCGGGGGTGGAAAATGAGGAGCTTCAGCCTTGAAGGATATCGAGGAGGTTTCGCACGGGGACCCAGGTGGTTTCGTCGGGCTTGGGAGTTTTGCCTTTGGGGACGTAGAAGCCTCCGTGGATGAGTTCCTCGCCGTAGTAGATGGCACCACCCTTGCTTTTCAGTTTGGACAGGACCTCGGTGCCGGGCACGCCCTTGGCAGTCATGAAGGCGTAGAGTGGCACGCACCATTGCTCGCCGGCGAAGTGCCAGGCGTTCCAAGGGATGCCGACATCCGGTTTTTCAAAAGGATCGGTGTCCCATGACCGATCAATGTCCGCCGGGATGAGATCGAGGAACCATTGCTTTTCGATTCGTTTGCCAGGGCAGGACTTGCTCGTCTTGGGATCGTCGCGGTGGAAGAGGATGGTTGTTTTGTTTTTCTTGAGGCCGGCCCAATTGAGGAGGACTCGAACGGTCGCTGCGGTGTTTATCCAACAGGCCTTGCCCCGGCCAGTGTGGGGATCCTCGTTATCATAGTCGCCCAAGACCTCGATCCCGAGAGAGCGGTGGTTGAAACTGGCGGCATGGATACCCTTGGAGCGGAAATCGCACATGCCAAAAATCTGGTCGTCGTCGATGAAGAGATGGGGTCCGGTGGACCAGCCCCTGCCGCCTTTCACTTTCGGGCTGCTGTAAAAATGCTGGATGTTGCGGATGTGCTGGATGGTGAATCCACTTTTGCGATCCGCCAGGGATGGGGAGGCCGTATGGTGGATCGTGATGCTATCCAGCCATGCAGGCACGGACCTGCTTGCGAGGTCCTCCTCGAGGGAGGCCGGAGTCCAGACTTTGCCGACGTTTTCGAATGCCATGGTGCTGTAGCTTTGAGAAATTTGCTATCTATCAGAAGATGGGTTGGGTATGGGCTTATTGCGCAGCCAAGCTCAGATGGGGACGGTGGGTGCGTGTCGGAATGACTTCCCGATCCATATCACCTGCGAGGGTGAAGGTGAGGTCCTTGAGGAAGACGGGATCGTCGAAATACCAGCCGTGTGAAACGGTGTCGATGATCGGCTTGGTCACGGGGTGAGCCTTGCGAAAGCGCTCGCCACAATCGACGCCCACGGCTTTGGTCGGGGCATCCGGAGGCAGCCCGACCCGGCCGGCGCGGGGAGCGACGCCGATGCGTTTGACGTTGGAGAGCTTGAGGACGCTGTCGTAGGGGTTATGATAGTTGGTGAGCCTTACGCAGTGGCGAAAAAGGGAATTGGAATTTGCCGAGCTGTCGGCCATGTCCTTAGAGGCGACATCAGCAGCGACGAAACAGATCTGGCTGACGCTCCAGTTGGTTCTGGCGATGCCGTCGCGGTCGTCAGCGTCGTCGAAGGCTTCGCGGATGATGAAGCCGCCGGTGGAGTGGGCGAGGAGGTGAAGATTGATGGTGCAGCCTTTCTTCACCAGCGCGGCAAATGTGGTGATGCAGTCATCGACGAGTTGGAGAGCGATCCGTCGTGCGTCGCTGCGGTCTTCGAGGTAGTTCGCGGCATTTCCTTTGGCGGGCCAGTCGAAGCTGATGAATTCGCCCTTGTAGCCAGCCTTGGCGAGCCCGGTGCGGATAGTGCGGTGGCGTTTGATCAGGGCGTCCTGGGTGACATTGTAGCCATGCACAAAGACAACGAGGTCTTCACACTTTGGTGCCTTTGGCGTTCCGACGATATCCGCGATGAAGTCAGTGCGGTTGATTTCGTGAGATGGGTCCGGGTTCCGTTTGTCCGGGACTTTGAGGAAGCGCGTGGGTCCGGGTTCGCTGGAAAACGAACCGCCTTTGCGGGCACGGGTGCAGACTATGTAGTCAGGCATGATGTGTGGGGAGGTAGGAAGTGTTTCTGCTAGAAAACAGATTCCATGTTTTGAGATCGTCAGAAATTTTGGGGGAGTGCAAGAATCTTGGGGAGACAAAATCGCTGGTCTTGTTTGGAGAAGTTAAGGATCGGTGTGGGTTCGGTGGAACCGGGCAGGATTTGCGGAGTTATGGTTGGTTTTTTGGATTGACGTCTGGGGGAGCTATAGGTTTTTCTGTTAGAGTATTCAGGATCAATACCCCCCCGGTATGAGGATTGCACGAGTTGGATTTCGCTGGCGCCTTGTGGCTGTCGGTCATGTGGTGCATGACTGTTTGGAGACGCTTGCCTTGGCGGAGGGTTACCGGGTGGGGGCGGTGTGCGATCGGCTGGGGATTTCCCAACCACATTTCCGCGAGATGTTTGTGCGGGATGTGGGATTGCCGCCGAAGGTGTGGATGCAATGGGAACGGATGGTGGTGGCCCGCAGGATGTTGTCGTGGGGCTTGGATCCGCTGGAGGTATCAGAGCTTCTGGGCTTTTCGCAGTTCAGCAGTTTCCGGAGAGAGTTCCGCGAGGTATATGGAGTGCATCCGGGAAGTTTTGTGGAGAAGAAGCGGCCGGAGGAGGGGTGAGGGGGAGATGCAAGTTTTCGAGACACAAGACTTCAAGACGCAAGACGCAAGAGATGAAAGAGAAGTGCCGAGTGATCAGTGATCAGTGATCAGCGGGAGAGACGTGAGGGGAGAGAGCTTCGCAGCCTACTTCGCCAAGGCTACGAGGGCCGGGCTTGGTCAATGGCTGCACATTCGCTGGCCG
>JALOTR010000463.1 GCA_025457805.1 Akkermansiaceae bacterium
GTAGGTGGTGACCGTGTTGACCACTCCGGGCAGGCGATTGAAGGCTTCATGCCCGGTCCAAATGTGACCGCCCTCGACATTTCCGATCACCGTGCTGCCACCGAGGAAACCCGAGTTGTAAAACAGATTCCAACCCACCACAGAATTGACGAAAGTGCGGTCGGCTGGGTTTTGAGGGTCTCCGGAAATGAAGTAAGAGGATGGATCGCTCTGGGCGCAAAGAGGAACTGCGGTCAGGGCAGGAAACAAGGCGGTGAGCAGGGTGGAGCGCATCGGGTTTCCCTGCGTTCTACCTTCAAGGCCGGATTGTCGCAATGGAAAAGAAGGCCCCGCTGCAGGCAAAAAATGCAGACTCCTGAGCGGAAACCCGATTAGAGCCGGGTCCTCGGACATCATTTCATCTCCACCCGGGTGGTCGGTTCCCATTTCAATCCCCAGTCGCGCATGGCCTCGAGCACGGGCCGGAGCGCACGGCCTTTTTCCGTGAGCTGATAGCCCATGCGCTGCGTTCCATCCTCGGCAGGCACCTGCTCGGCAAGGCCATGACGGATGAGGCGGTTGAGCCTTTCTGTTAGAATGTTGGTGGGGATGCCCTCAGGGGAGGCGCTGAAGTCCTTGAAGCGGGAGCGACCGAAAAACAAATCGCGGATCACCAACAGGGTCCAGCGGTCGCCACAAACATCGAGCATGCAGGCCAGCGGGCACGGCGAACGCAGGAGATCGCCCGCCTGGTTTTTCAGCGGTTTCGGAAGACGGCTCTTTGCGGGTTGGGCGGATTTGCCGGAGGTTTCCTTGGGCATGATTGGAAGGTATCAGGAAACTTACTTGCAATCCACAAGTCTTTTTACTTGCATTTTGCAAGCATTTAGGAAAAGTCCGCCTGTCATGACCGATCCACAAACTCCCCGACTCGCACCGCCCGGCGCGGGACTCCCTTTTCCGGAAAACCTGATTGCCCGTTGCATGTTGGGTTTCAAGCGATGGACGGGAAGCCCGCCAGCCTTCGAAGAAAAATTCATCGCCGAACGAGAAGTGATCCGCAGTTTGATCGCAGGAAAAAATGCGGATGACCTGTCAAAACGCGTGCTGATCGACCGGCCGCGCGGCTTGGAGGACAGCAGCCGTTATTGGTCCGTCTGGATGACGCTGGATCACTTGCGCATCGTTCACCACGCATTCATCGGCATCCTTGAGTCACTTTCCAACGAACGTGTGCCGGAAGGCGAGGCCAGCACGGCGGACGTGAAGCCGGACGAACATGTCACCGAGGCGGTGGTTGCGGAATATGAAGAATCCTGCGATGCTCTGCTCGCAACGATGAGAGGGATCAAGAATTTCAAAACTCAGGCGAAGTTTCCCCATCCGTGGTTCGGACCGATGGATGCGCATGGCTGGCTTGCGCTGAGCGGTGGCCACATGGCGATCCATCGCGTGCAGATTGAAAGAATCCTGAAGGGGCTGTGAATCATGAGCCGCCCCCTGTCTTTTACGACCGATCCGATTCCGCAACTCACTTGGCGCATCGCGCTGCCGGCGAGCGTGGGCATGTTTTTCAACACGATGTTCAACTTCGTGGACACCTACTGTGCCGGTTTGCTGGGAACCGATGCGCTGGCGGCTTTATCTGTTTCGTTCCCGTTGTTTTTCATGATGATCGCAGTGGGCAGCGGCCTAAGCCAGGGGGCGACCGCGATGATTGCGAATGCGCTTGGCAATACCAAGCTCACGGCAGCAAGACATATCTTTGCGCAGTCATTGGTGTTTGCACTCATTGCGGGATTGATCCTCGGCGTGCTGGGACTATGGACCGCGCCCGCCCTTTTCCGCCGACTGGGTGCGGATGGAGTTTATCTGGAGCAGACGCTGAGATATATGAATGTGATTTTCATCGGAGCTCCTTTCTTTGTGCTCTCGATGGCGATCAACGCGGGATTGAACGCCCAAGGGGAAACGCGCCCTTATCGCAATGTACTGATCGCCGGTTTTTTCGCGAATTGTGCGCTCAATCCGGTCTTGATGTGGGGAACGCCCCTGTTTCCACCGATGGGTGTCGGCGGCATCGCACTGGCGACTGTGATGGTGCAAGTCGGGAGTTGTGTGTACTTGTGGAAACAAGTGCGCTCGACTCCATTGGGCGAACAGATTCCGCTGCGGGACTATGCTCCGGATGCATCCGCCATGCGCGGCATCGCGGGACAGTCGATTCCCGCCGCGCTGAACATGATGACGATCGCGATTGGGGTTTTTGTGATGATTGCTTATGTGAAACATTTCGGACAAGGGGCGGTGGCGGCGCTGGGAATTGCGACGCGCATCGAGCAAATCGTCCTGATGCCGGCGATTGGATTGGGTTCGGCGATGTTGAGCATCGTGGGGCAGAACCACGGCGCGGGTTTGCCGGAACGCGTGCGGGAAGCCTGGCTCACCAACATCCGCCATGGCGCGGGCATGATGATTATCGGTGGAGGTTTGGTTTGGTTTTTCGGAGAGACCCTGATGCGCGTGTTCACCACGGATGGGGAGATCATCCGCAAGGGAGGCGAATATCTCCGCGTCGCTGCGATCACGCTTGCCGCCTATCCGATTCTGTTTGTCACGGTGTTCATGATGCAGGGATTGAAGCGTCCGGGATATGGTTTGTGGATCGGGATCTACCGCCAGGTTGTCGCGCCGATCTTTGTTTACCATACCCTTGCCTTCACCCTTGGCTGGGGCCTCGGGGGCATCTGGTGGGGCATGGCGATGGTGGTCTGGAGCGCCACGCTGTTTACCCTTTGGTGGGGCTGGAGGGTTTGTCGGGAACTGGTTTCAGTAAAAATTCAAAGAATTGTCGAAATCCCCTCCACTGAAACGACATGACTTATGATGGAGACGTTTTTTCCATTTCACGAAAATACAGATCATTTACCCTACTGGGCGGCACGCGCCCATCTGCTGGCGGAGTTGAGGCGGAATGAGGAAGCCTTGATGGCTTTTGATCGGGCGATTGGCCTTTGCGGGGATTTGAGAGTGAAGGAGTATCTTGTCGAGCGAATGCGCTTGGTGGCGGCGGAATGAATTCCGCGCTCCAGTTTTTTTTCAGGCGACGGCGACTTCGATTTGTTTGTCCACGTCTTCGCGGAGGTTTTCGATGATGTATTCCTGGCGGTCCGGGGTGTTCTTGCCCATGTAGAAGGCTAGCAATTCCTTCACGCCTTTGCCTTCTTCGTATTCCACGGGATCGAGACGCATGTCCGGGCCGATCATGAAGCCGAACTCGTCGGGTGAAATTTCACCGAGTCCCTTGAAGCGGGTGATCTCCGCGTTCTTGCCGAGTTTGTCGAGGGCCTTGCGGCGTTCCGTATCGTCGTAACAATAGATGGTTTCCTTCTTGTTGCGGACGCGGAAAAGCGGCGTTTGGAGAATGAACAAGTGGCCATCGCGGATCATCTCAGGGAAGAACTGGAGAAAGAAGGTGAGCAGCAACAATCGGATGTGCATGCCATCGACGTCGGCATCGGTGGCGATGACAACTTTGTTATATCTCAAATACTCGATGCCGTCCTCGATGTTGAGGGCTGCCTGGAGCAGGGCGAACTCCTCGTTTTCATACACAATCTTGCGGGGCAGGCTGAAGGTATTGAGGGGCTTGCCGCGGAGTGAGAATACGGCTTGCGTTTCCACGTCGCGGGACTTGGTGATGGAGCCGGATGCGGAGTCGCCCTCGGTGATGAAGAG
>JALOTR010000464.1 GCA_025457805.1 Akkermansiaceae bacterium
AACAACAGCAATGCGGATACCAGCGTGAGCAGCATGCCGATCTGCGCGAAGACGATCCATTGTTTCCTGCGGCCGAATTGTTTGAGGTGCAGATTGTCCACCAGTGGACCGAGCAACCACTTCCAGGTCCATGGCAGCATGATGGTGGCGGCAAATGTGCCGATGGCCGCGCCATTCATGCCCATGCGCTTGAACTCCAGCGCCACAGCGGTTCCGGTCAATCCTTGCGGCAGACCTTCGCTCAGATAGAGAAAGAAAAACCCGGTGAGACGTCCACGGCGGGTGCTGAGAAGATTGGGCAGGGAAGGCATCAGGTTCCGGAATTCAAACGGGCAGACGCCGTCACCGGAAGCACCATTTGTGCCCGCCTCAAGGATTTCCGCCCCGCGCGCACTTCACAATCCAGCCGACCCCTCGCTCTCGAACGCCCCCGGATCCGGGGCCTTGCCATGGAATGCTTCGCCGGTTTCCGTGCCGGTATCGATCCATGGATTTCCCGGAGCGAGGTGGAGGAAACGAATCTCCGGAAGTTCGCCCGCCGAATTTCTCGGAGCTGTTAGAAACGACTCGTCCAAGGTGACAAACTGTTTGTCACGCGGTTTGGTATCCATCATGAAAGTGTTGCCAGCAAGCTTGCAGGCGGGGAGGTCCAGATGGCGGAAGTCCTTCGATGTGCCATAGGACAGATTGTTGAGGATCGTGTGATCCCGGCCGGGAATGTCCTCCGTGCCTTCGGAATTGCGACCGAGGAAATTGAAATTCACTCCATTGCGGAACGCACTGTTGTGAATCCAGTCAATGCCACCCGGATGATGGTTTGCATAAAAGCCGGAACTGCGGTTTCGCACCGCAAGGCAGCGGATCACGCGATGCCGTGGAATGGGATTGGGGTAACGCGTGTTTGGCTCAATTCCATAGCCACCCACCTTGAAACCATTGCCATCTCCCAACGATTTGAAATCCGCCGACAGTCCGTTGTAAAACGCCCAGCAGTCGATGAACTCCACCGTGTCATTCGTGCTGATGCAGTCGAATCCATCATCGCTGTTGAACCACGCCCGGCAGCCCTTGAACACATTCTTTGCGCCGCGCCGCCCTACGTGGCAGCCGAAGCCATCCGTATTGCCGCCGCGTCCCTTCTCGGATGTGAAATCATGATTCCGGTAAGCGTCGCAGTTCAGAACCAGATTGTGCGCGCCGCGACCAATGAAGAGCCCGATGGCCTGGCCGTCATACATGGAGAGATGTTCATAGATATTGTGATCTCCCAGGTTCTCGAAGCAGATCGACTGCGTATGGCCGGTATTCGTCACCTGCACGCCGGTCACATCGATGCCCTTGATATGAATCCACGAGCCACTCACACGGAACGCACTGATGCGCAGGCCCGGCGGCTTCACTTGGGAACAATCAAACACCGGCCGCTCTCCCGGCCATGCGAAATAGCGGATCGGCTTGTCCTTCTTCCCGCTCTTGTCGAGCAGCGTGATGGAAGCGAGGAACGAATCGCGTTTTGCGATGTCCGACTCCTTCATCTGATAGATGCCACCGCGGATGTAAACCGTATCGCCCGGAGCCACGGCTTTCTGCGCCCTCTGAATGGTCGCAAACGGCGCTTCACGGGTGCCCGCATTTTCGTCATCCCCATCCGGTGCCACATGAAACATCGCGGCATGGCACAGCGAAGCCGCCGCCAAAACAGCCAGCGCCACCGCGCTTGCACGGAGACGGAACGGACAGGAAAATCGGAAGCCTCGGAAACTCATCTGTTGCATGATCATGACACGGATCCGCCCTCTCGTCTGTCATACCCGTTCGGGTTAATCGTCGCGAAAGATGGGGTCCCGCGATGCATCCAAGGGCTCGCCCATGGCAGGGGATCCTGTGAACGAGCGGCGGTGATACGGACTTTCCCGGGTTTCGATTCAAATCGATCCCGCCAGTCCGGATCTAGTTTCTCCCAAGGGAATCCTGTTCTTGTGAATGGGAGTTCCTGATTTCGAGGCATCCACCACGCTTGCGCCAAGGAGGGGCGAAATCGGTTCGCCCATGTGGATGTGGGGAGCATGAAGGGCGCGAAGCTCTTTCTTATGCGCTTCCCATCCTCGACGGCGATCCGATATCGCCGCTCCTTGAGTTGAAGAGATCCCCCACGCTTGCGCCAAGGAGGGGCGAAATCCGTTCGCCCGCGTGGATGTGGGGAGCATGAAGGGCGCGAAGCTCTTTCTCATGCGCTTCCCATCCTCGAAGGCGATCCGCCTTTCTTCGCCAAGGCTACGAAGGGCATGGATATCGCCGCTCCTTGAATCACAATCCCCGGCTGCGGATCTCCTGGGTGATGTCTGCGATGAAGTCTTCGAGTGACTTCACGCCGAGATCGTCCTTGTCGCGGTGTCTAACAGAGACGGTGCCTTCTTCCGCTTCGCGTTGGCCGATGACGAGCATGTAGGGGACGCGGTCGAGGCGGGCGTTGCGGATTTTGGCACCGATCTTGTCGCTGCTGCGGTCCACGGTGAGGCGGACGCCCAGGTCGGCGAGCTTGGCGGCGGCGGCTTCGGCGTTTTCGAGGGTTTTCTCGGAGATGGGCAGGATGCGCACTTGCTCGGGGGCGAGCCAGGTGGGGAACTTGCCTTCGAAGTGTTCGATGAGGAGGCCGGTGAAGCGTTCCATTGATCCGAACGGTGCGCGGTGGATCATGACGGGAACGTGCTGGGCGTTGTCGGCACCGACGTAGCTGAGGCCGAATCTAACGGGGAGGTTGTAGTCGACCTGGACGGTGCCGAGTTGCCAATCGCGGCCGATGACGTCTTTGACGACGAAGTCGATTTTCGGGCCATAGAATGCGGCTTCGCCGAGTTCTTCGGTGTATTCCACGCCAAGCGTTTGCACGGCCTCGCGGAGGGCGGCTTCGGCCTTGTCCCAGTTTTCGGGTGAGCCGACGTATTTGTCGCTCTCCGGGTCGCGCAAGGAGAGGCGGACGCGGTATTCGTTCATGCCGAGCGTGCTGAGAACTTTTTTCACGAGGTCGAGGCAGCCAGTGACTTCTGCGGCGACTTGATCGGGAGTGCAGAAAAGGTGGGCATCGTCCTGGGTGAAACCGCGCACGCGGGTCATGCCGCCGAGTTCGCCGGATTGTTCCCAGCGATAGACGGTGCCGAATTCGGCGAGTCTAACAGGAAGGTCACGATAGGAGTGATGATCGCTCGCGAATATCTTGATGTGGTGCGGGCAGTTCATCGGCTTGAGCAGATAACCTTCGTAGGTTCCGTCGGATAGGCCGTTGATGAGGTTGGCGCAGGTGGCGTCTTCGTCGGCGAGTTTTTCCAACACATCACGCTCGGCGATGGCGGGATACTGGCTTTCCTGATAGTAGGGGAAATGGCCGGAAGTGCGGTAGAGATCGAGCTTGCCGATGTGCGGCGTGAAGACCTGGGAGTAACCTTGTTTGTCGAGTTCCTCGGTGATGAATTCCTGAAGCGCGCGGCGGACGAGCGCGCCTTTGGGTTTCCAGAGGATGAGGCCTTGGCCGACCATTTCATCGATGTGGAAAAGCCCCAATTCTTTGCCAAGGCGGCGGTGATCGCGTTTTTTGGCTTCTTCGAGGCGGTTGAGGTGATCTTCTAACAACTCCTTGCTTTCGAAGGCCGTGCCGTAAAGCCGCTGGAGCTGGCCTTTCTTTTCATCGCCGAGATAGAAGGACGACGACACCGACATTTTGTTCGCCTTCGGGGATCTTGTCGATGAGGTCGAGCTTGAAGCGGGAGGGATTGCCGGGGCGCTCGGTGAGACCGCCGAGACGACCGGATTCGGCCATGGCTTTGGCTTCATCGCGTGAGATCGCCTTGTATTCGAACTTCTGGTTTTCCTTGGCGATTTTTTTCATCTCGGCCTCGATTTTCTCGAAGTCGTCCGGGGTGATCCGGTGCTTCATGTCGAAGTCGTAGTAGAAGCCGGTTTCGATCGGCGGACCGTAAGCGAACTGGGCGT
>JALOTR010000465.1 GCA_025457805.1 Akkermansiaceae bacterium
TCCAATGCCCGGTGGAATTTCTCCACCGGAGGAAGCCCTTGCGTCCGCTACCAAACGTTTTCGTTTTCCCCTGCCGCTGGACCCGGTGCGGCTCCTCGCCGGGGCCTTTTCACGCTGGCCCTGGATCCTGGCCGCCATCGTTCTGTTCTCCGTCGCCGGCATCTTCGCAGGCATCCAACTCACCCAACCGACCTATGCCATCTCGGTTTCATTGATCAAACGGCGCGTCCCCCAGACGGTCCAAACTTCCGAAACCGGGCAGGCGTTCCGTCCGGTCGATCTCAACGATGCCACTCTGCTGGCCACCTTGCTCGCCAGCGAGCCGCTCGACCTCGCCGTGACACGTGCGAAGAACGGCATGAATGCAGGCAGTGTCCGCAAGCTGACCGAGGCCACCCAACTCGAAGGCACGGATATCTTTTACATCACCTATCATTCCCCGATCGGTGTCGACGATGCGCTTTCGTTCAGCGCGATCTGGGCAGAGGAAATCAATGCCTACACCCAAAGGCTCCAGCAAACCGAAGCGCGAGAAGTCCGTAGTATCCTGCAAAAGGAAGTGGAGGACCTCCGCAGCGAGATCGATCAGACCAATGCGGAGATTCTTGGTTTCTCCAAAGCGAAGGAGTTCCTCGGTGGCGAGTCCCAGGTGGCGGCAGTGCTCGCCAAGTTATCACAAATCGAAATCCAACTGGAAACGGCCAAGACTACTGCCTCCGCCAAAGCCGATCAACTCAAGGCGCTCGACAAACAAATCCGCAGGCAAAGCCCCATCGAGCTTCAACTCAAGACCGCCCGCGAGGAACTGGCCAATCTGCGATCCACCTATACTGATGCCAATCCTTTGGTTCAGGCCAAACTGCAAAGCATTCAATATCTTGAGGCACAGATCGAGGAACTCGGAACCCGCAAGGATGCGGATCTGGAAGCCTATACCGGCACACCCCTTGGCAACCAGTTATATCTTTCGATCATCACTCTCAAAAATGAATTGATGGAGGCCAACAGTACGGTCGAATCCTTGGAACGGCTCCGCGAATCCACGGCCGAACGACTGGCCGAATTCCCAGGGATCATCAGCGGTTATGAAGCCCTCCAGAAAAAGCGCGATAGCGTGATCGAGGGTCTCACGCTCATGAGCAATCGGCTCAAGGAAGCGGAAATCTTCGCCTCCGGCGCACCCGGCTACTGGCAGGTATTTCAAGCACCCGATCCCCGCAGCGTGATCCCGTCCTCGCGGATCAAGAAGCCGGCCATGCTGGGTGCTGCGTTCGGGCTTCTCGGCGGGGGACTGGCGCTTGCCTTGACGGTTCTTTTTACCCATCGCAGTTCCAGGCGTTCGATACTCGAATGCTGCGCCGCCACCAAGGCTCCCCTACTCGCAAGCATTCCCACCAGTTATGAGGAGGACGCCCGAGCAGCGATCAAGCACTTGTGGATCACCCAACTCGCCCCCCGCAGTTCCAAACCGGGGAGGATGCTGTTCTGGACTCCGGCATTGAGTCCGGGAGAAGAGCGGAAGTTCTGGGAGAATCTATCCGAATGCATTCTCGCTGATACGCAGCAGTCACTTCTGGTGCATGATTGCTCGCCCGATCAATTGTGGTCTAACGAAAACCCGTGTCCTCCCTCCCTTGTCTGGTCATCTTCCACCGACATCCACCTATCATCGGCCACCCAGGTTTTCCGAGCTTCTTCATTATCCGGTCAAGCAAGGGAGAGCCTCAGCAGCATCCGCGAATGGTTTGCCATTGTTGCAGGCCAAAAAGTCTCACTCGTCCGCTCGGCAGAATTCCGCGACCTTGCAGAAGCATATCTTCCTCCATGCAGCGGCACGATTGCATTGATGGAGCGTCCACAGGGCATCGTCCGGCGCGCGGCGGATGTTCTATCTTTTCACTTGGCGAAAAAGTTTTCATGAACCGGGCAATCCGCAACCTTCTGCTTTCCTGCCTCGCCACCCCAGCGGTGTTCGCGCAAGGTTCGGAACAGCCACAAGCCACTGGCCCTGTACCCGGCAACAAAGCCCCTGCCACTCCCACGTCATGGCGGAACCGTTATGAACTGGGACCGGGCGATGTGATCAATTTCTCGCTGTTCGGCAGACCCGAACTGGACCGCCCGGGCTTCCGCATCGCCCCGGATGGAACCGTCAGCTACCTCCAGGCCCAAAACATCAAGGTGGCAGGACTGACTTTGGATGAGGCAAGGCTCGCCATTGAAAACGGACTTGCATCCAATTTCAAATCGCCCCGTGTGATCATCACCCCGCAGGAAGTGGGATCCAAGCGCTTCACCATCCTTGGCAAGGTGATCAACAAAGGCGTGGTGACCCTGGAGCGCCCGGTTACACTGGTGGAAGCCATCGCGAACGCCGGTGGAATCGAAACCGGACTCTTCGAACAGAACACTGTGGAACTGGCTGACTTGGACCGCTCGTTCGTTTCGCGCAACGGCCAGCGGCTTCCGGTGGATTTCCGCAAACTCCTGCACGAGGGAGACATGAGCCGGAACATCGAGATCGAACCCAATGATTTCATCTACATCGCCTCTTCCATTTCCAATGACTACTATGTGCTCGGCGCGGTCAACAGCCCGGGAGTCCAGGCGCTGACGCCAGATGCCTCGGTGGTAGCCGCCATCACCCGCCGGGGTGGACTCGGCGAACGCGCCTGGCCGGACCGGGTGCTCGTGGTGCGTGGAAGCTTCGACAAACCGGAAACCTTCGCCATCAACGTCAAAGATATCCTCGCAGCGAAGGAAACCGACTTCAAGATCCAGCCGAAGGATATCATCTATGTGGCGGACCATCCATGGGCGGAAGCCGAGGACATCCTCAAGCTCGCCCTGTCAGCCTTCGTCACCAGCGCCGCGTCCAACTGGGTCAATCTCAACGTGGACCCCATCATCAAACCGTGATGACACGATTGTTATCTGCATCCTTGATCATGCTGTTCTGCGTCATCTTGAACGCATGCCGGCAAACGATACCGGCGTCCGAATTCGATGCACGCACGGCGGACAAGACGGTGAGGAACCTGACATTCACCAATGTGAAGGTGAAGCGCACTCTCGATCCGCAGTTGCTCAAAGCCCCGGATGAACCCTACATTCTCGGCCCGGGGGATGTGGTGGAAATTGAAATTGCCGAAGTGCCGGGCACCCTTGCACGGACCTTCGTGATGCCGGATGGCATGGTCTATTACAATCTTGCCGGCGGAGTGCGCGCCGAAGGACTGACACCCGGCGAGTTTTCCAAACAGCTCGCCGAGGCACTCAAGCGGGATTATACCAATCCGCTGGTCAATGTCAGCTTGGTGGAAGTGAAGTCCCGCCGCTATTGGATCCTTGGCCGGGTATTCAAACCCGGCCTCTATCCGCTCCGGCAACCCACCACCCTGTTGGAAGCGGTGTCTCAGTCGGGAGGATTGTTCACCTCACGCTTCTCCGGAACCACCCAGGAACTTGCGGACCTCTCCAACAGCGTCGTCATCCGCAACGGCGAGATTCTTCCCGTGAACTTCGACAAGCTTATCCGTTCCGGAGACACTTCCCAAAACATCTATCTCCGCCACAACGATTACATCTATCTCCCTTCCGCCATGTCTTCCACCGTCCTCCTGCTCGGGGCGGTATCCGCACCGCAGGCGGTTCCTTACAAGGACTCTCTCACCCTCATCGATTGCATCGCACAAGGCAAAGGACCGGCCAAACAAGCCTATCTCGACCAGGTGGTGATCGTTCGCGGTTCGCTGGACAAGCCATCCGCTTCCATTGTGAATCTGAAGGCCATCCTCACCGGCAAGGAAACCAATGTCCTGCTCCAACCGGGCGACATCGTATGGATTCCCCGCCGCCCCCTCGGCTTGCTTGAGTCCACCGTCCGGCTTGTGTTTCAGGACGCCGCGAGAACCGTCGCTGCGAGTGAAGGCGCACGACTCGCCGGCAGCGATGACAATCCTGTCATCAGCATTCCACTCAGCAGTCCCTAAAGGATGCGTCGAGGCATCATGATATCCGGGCGGCTTTGATCCTTGCCTTCTCCGCACGCCGCCACCATTCGGCTCGGGACAGGATGGCGCAGAAGATGATCCAAGTCGCAAGGTTTTTGGTTTGAGTCAAAACCCGTTCGACCTGGCCGTGGAAATAAGTGATTACCAGCGCCACCAAGACGGCATAAAGAAACAATCCCAGCGGGTCCTTCCAATAGAACACCGTGGATCGCATGCCAAACCAAACCGTCAGCCCCATAAATGTGGCGAAGGACAGGAAACCGATCCAACCGTTTTCCGCAAGGATCAGCCAATAGAGGCTTTCTGTTAGAGGATTCGCGCGGAATGCTTCGGGACGGATCGACCTTCCACGGTTCTGTTCCCATCGTTCGAGGATATTGGAATACTTGGTTCCCAGCGGCCGGCTGTTGGCGAGACCGAAGTTGTTCCAACCGATGCCCACCAACGGATGATCCTTGCACATGGCTGCGGATTGTTGGTTGAGGGCCAGCCGCAAATCGTTTTTGGGCGAACTGTCCTCACCCATCCGCGCCATGAATGTATCCGCAGCGATCGCCAGCACGGCAGCGCCACCCACGGCTCCGACAGCGCCCACGATGACCCGCTTCAACGTGAAACCTTGCAGAAACGAACCGAGCATCACCAAGACCGCCCCAACGCCGAATGCCGCCAGCGAAGCTCGTGAAACGGTCAGCACCACCACCAATCCGGCTGCTGCGAAGGCCGCAAAAAACAAGCTGGAATCCCTCGTGGACGTTTCCTTGGACATGGCGAGACCGAGAATGGGCAAGGCCACCATGTAAGACCACATCGCCATCGGATTCTGGTGCTCGAACCATCCGGTCACACGGAACCCGCCCTGCACATAACGTCCCCACAGGCAGATGACCAATTGCACCAGCAAGGCAATCGCAAACCCGCGCATGATGGCCTTGATGTCCCGGATGTCATGGATGGCCGCAAAAACTCCAATGAAGATGAAAGCCATCTTCGCATACTTGAAAGCAGGCATGAGCGCATAGACCGGCTCAATCGCATTCACCACCGAAAGTGTGCCTGCCACCACCCATAGAAACCACATCGCGAGGCCAGGTGGCAGCCAACGGAAATCCTTGCGCCTTTCCAACAAGGCGGAGAGTGCCAGTCCGATTCCGATCGCATCCAGATAGTTGAATTCAAATCCCCGGCAATGTCCGCGGTATTTCTCGATCGAATACAGCATCAAGGTGAAGTCCGAGGGCGGCCTTACCAACCACCATGCCATGAAGCCAAGCGCCACCCTGCGTGCCGTTTCCCTTCCCCGCAGATAGTAACCCAGCAACGGTCCCACCCCCAGATAGACGAACGCAATCACGAGGATCTTGGCCAGGGTTTTGACGGTTTCCATG
>JALOTR010000466.1 GCA_025457805.1 Akkermansiaceae bacterium
GGGCTTCGCGCTTGGCTTTGGCGGCGCATTGGCGGGGCCGACGGGGACGTCGGCGCGCCCGGGGGGAGCTTCGCGTGGTTTCTTTGGCGGTTCTTTGGCGTCGGCGATCCGATATCGCCGCTCCTTGAGGGGCATCGGGCTTTCGGCGTTGGATGGCCTTGATTCCGGCGAGGTGGGTCGGCAGAGTCGGGGGCGTGATTCGATTTGCGGTGCTTGGCAGTGGCAGTGGCGGAAACTCGGCGGTGGTCGAGTCGGAGGGGGTGCGTCTGCTGATCGACGCGGGATTGAGTGCCAAGCAGTTGTCTTTGAGACTGGGCATGCTGGGGATTGATCCGGGATCGCTCGATGGCATTCTGCTGACCCACGAGCACGGCGATCACGTGAAGGGGCTGAAGGTGTTTTTGAAACAATACGAGGTCCCGGTTTTCGCCACCTCCCAGACCTCCCATGTCGTCCGCGAGATGGGGATCGATGGGGGAAAATGGAAGACCTTTGAAACCGGGCAGACTTTTTCCATCGGCTGCTCGCAAGTGAGGAGTTTTGCCATCCAACACGATGCGGTGGATCCGGTGGGGTTTGTGATCGGCAGCAGTTCACGACGGCTGGGCTTTGTGTCCGATGCAGGATTCGTGACCCGCAGCATGACGGATGCCTTGCGCGGATTGCATGGTTTGTTTGTGGAGGCCAACTATGACGATGGCTTGCTGGAAGCGGACACCAAGCGGCCCTGGTCGATCAAACAACGGATCAGTTCGCGGCACGGGCATTTGTCGAACGAACAGGTGGCTGCATTGATCCGCGATATTTCGCACGTCGCACTCGGGCGGGTGGTGCTGGGGCATTTGAGTTCGGACTGCAACAAACCGGATCTCATCATGGCGCGACTGAAGGATTGCCTCGGCGAACTCGGTCACGGCCACGTGGGCCTGCATTGCGCCGGACAGGATGAGCCCACGGAGTGGTTTCACCTCTGAGCAGGATCTGCTGCAAGGACGGCAATCCTTGGCTTGCGGGCAGGCTGCGAATTTCCAAACCTCGCGCATGGCCATCGAGACCTTTGCCGAATTCACACCCCGGATTCATGAGTCCGCCTTCATCGCCGCCAGCGCGGACATCATCGGGCGTGTCACACTTCATGAAAACACCAGCATCTGGTACAACGCCACGCTGCGCGGTGATATCAACGAAATCGTGATCGGTGCGAATTCCAACATCCAGGACAACGCCGTGGTGCATCTGGCAGATGACTATGGATGTTATGTGGGCGAGTTTGTCACGGTGGGCCACTCGGCAATCCTGCATGCGTGCACGGTAAAGGATGAAGTGCTCGTCGGAATGGGTGCCATCATCCTCGACGGCGCGGTGATTGGGGAACGTTCGATCATCGGTGCCGGTGCCCTTGTCACAGGAGGCACCATCATCCCGCCGGGCTCGCTGGTGCTGGGTTCACCGGCCAAAGTGGTGCGCACGCTTTCGACAGAAGAGCAGGGCAAAGTCCGTCATTGGGCGGAGAAATATGTCAAAGGCTCGCGGAAATACATGGAGCGCGAGGATGTGTCTGTGGCGGAGTAATTTGTTAGAGCAAAGGTGAAAAGGAACCACGGATTTCACGGATGGACACGGATGGGAATTCGGAAATCTTGATTCAAGAAGTCATCAAAATTCTATAAATCCCTCTTCATCCGTGTCTATCCGTGCCATCCGTGGTTTTATATCTGAGTCTAGTATCAGAGAAATGCATTCGAAATTCGCTCCTCGCCCATCGTGGTAGCGGGTCCGTGGCCGGGGAGGAGGATGGTTTCTCCCGGAAGACCGGTCATCACCTCGCGGATGCGGCGAAGGGCGAGTTGATAGATGGCAGGAGATCCGCAGCCACCGATGGATCCGGCAAACAAGGCATCGCCCGTGGCGAGCACGGGTTTGCCGAGGCCTTCGATGTGATATCCCAGCGTTGGCGTGTAGTGACCGGATAGATCACAGGCACGAATGGTGAGAGAACCACAGAACACGGCATCGTTGGGTTTCATGGCGATCGTTCCATCCAAGTCCGCCCCATGCACCGGAATGCCGGCTCCCAGCAGATTTCGCATGGCTCCGATGTGATCGCGGTGGCCGTGCGTGATGAACACCCGATCCGGCAGGCGGCCGCAGCGGCGTTGCAATTCCTGAAGCAAGTCGTCCGGGCGGAATCCGGCATCGATGAGCACGATGGAACCCGCATGACGGATCAACCATGCATTCACATCACCGTCTTCGAAGGGAAGTTCCACTCTCTCGATGGGAGCAAACTCACAAGCACGCGGCTGATACTCTGGGAGGGCCGCAAAGGCCTCACGGTTCAGGCCAAGCACCGGCGCGATCCTCATGGCCACATCGCGAGAGAAACTTCCACGCAGGAATGCAAGCACAGCGTTTTCCGGCAAATCCGTACGCACGGCAGCCTCGGCCGGTGCAAGGCCATTGCCTAGAAGGGCCTTCCGGAGAACGTAGGTGAAATCATCTTCGAGCATCTGCGGGGAATGTTCCCGCAGATGGTGGATTCGTCAATGGTGGTGAAGGGGAAGATGGGGAGATGGGAACCACGGATGGCACGGAATACACGGATGGGAAGAGGTTTTTGGATTTAAGATTCGTGGGATTCGTTGGATTCGTGGTGCCTTTTTTCAGTTCAGAAGCGTTCGCTGGAGGGTGCGGCGGAATGAATTCCGCGCTCCAGTTTTTGGATCAGACGGCTTCGGCGAGTTGGGCGCGTTCGGCGTCTTGGAGATAGCATCCGGGGTCGGAGCCCCAGAGATTTCCATCGTTGCAGAAGGCGGCGCGGGTGCGGAAGCCACCGCCGCAGATGGAGAACCATTTGCAATCGGCGCAGGGTCCTGTCATGCGGGCCTGGCGTTCTTCCTGATTGAGCAGGCCGATGGAGCGAATGGAGGCGAGCATGTCCGAGGAATCCGGATTGTTGCCTTCCCAGATTTCGGAAAACGGCATGCGCTTCACATTGCCGAGTGTGACATCCTGCCAGAATTGGTCCGGATGCACGTTGCCCTGCGTGTCGATATTCGCAATGCCCCGGCCCGAGCTGTTGGCACCGCCGCCATTCCATGAAAGCAGACGACGCGCTTCTTCGAGATTCGGATGGTTTTCATTTTCCATGCGGACCAGCAGATAGGCACCGTCGGCAGGTTGAGTCACAGTGAGGAGTTCGCGTTCGATGCCTTGTTGGTGCCAGGTTTCGACGCGGGAGATGAGGGTATCAATGGCACCCCGGGCGGCAGCGGCATCCAGCACTTGCAACTCACTGCCACGGCCTGCGGGCACGAGATGATAGAAACAAACGCGCTGGATTTCCTGATCTTCGATGAAGTCGAGGATGCGATCGATGTTCTCCACATTGTGCCGGGTGAGAGTGAGGCGGAGGCCGGTTTTCTGTTTGACCTCATGGCAATTGCGGAAACCACGGACAGCGGCATCAAAGGCACCTTCCTTGCGGCGGAATTCATCGTGGATTTTCCCGATGCCATCCAGCGAAATGCCTACGTAGGCGACATTGGCTGCTTTGAGGAGCGCTGCCCTTTCCGGAGTGATGAGTGTGCCGTTTGTGGAAATGGTAAGTTTCAGTCCTGCGCTGGATGCCATTTGCACCAGATCAAAAAAGCGCGGATGAATCATCGGCTCGCCACCTGATAGAAGCAAGGA
>JALOTR010000467.1 GCA_025457805.1 Akkermansiaceae bacterium
CCAACAGGTGATGATGCGGCGGTTCTTTTTGGTGAGAAGCAAGGCAAGCGACCGGATGCGGGCTTCATCGATGCCGCTGAGTTGTTCGATTTCATTCCACGATGTCGCTTCCACCACTGCGCGGTATTCTTCGAAGCCGTTGCAGTGTTGTCGGATGAAATCCTGATCGATGGTCTTGCCGGGATTCGTTGCTTCGTTTTCTAACAAGGCCTTGGCCACACCACGGAAGAGCGCGAGGTCGCCATTGATTTTCACCTGAAGATAAGTGGAAGCCAGCGAGGTAGGCCTGCCCAACATGCCAGCCACATGCTGCGGATGGGCGAAGCCGGTGAGGCCTGCTTCCTTGAGCGGATTCACTGCGGCGATGGTGGCTCCCTTTTCTACCGCCTCCGCCAGCGTGGTGAGCATGCGGGGATGATTCGTGCCGGGGTTCTGGCCTACACAAAGAATCACATCCGCTTGCACCAGATCCTCAAGCGTGACCGTGCCTTTGCCGATACCGACCGTCTGTTTCATCGCCATTCCGCTCGACTCGTGGCACATGTTCGAGCAATCCGGCAAGTTGTTGGTGCCGAAGCTGCGCACCATGAGTTGATAGAGAAATGCAGCCTCGTTGCTGGCGCGGCCGGAGGTGTAGAAAATGGCCTCATCGGGCGATGCGAGTTTCCTCAACTCTGCGGCGATGAGGGAGAACGCATCGTCCCACGAGATGGGTTCGTAGTGCTGTGATCCTTCGCGCAGCAACATCGGCTCGGCAATCCTGCCTTGGCGGTCGTGCCAGAGATCGTCGCGGGCAGACATTTCCGCAATCGAGTGGGCTTTGAAAAATGCAGCATCGGCCAACTTCGTCGTCGCCTCGGAAGCCAGCGCCTTGGCACCGTTTTCACAAAACTCCGCCACCGATCGACCACTATCCGGATCTGGCCATGCGCAGCTCGGGCAATCGAAACCACCGCTCTGGTTCATTTCCATCAATCCCCTGCCGCCACGCAAAGGCCCGGCTTCGCGCAGAATGTGATTCATCGACGACAGCACCGCCGGCACCCCGCCTGCCCAGGTCTTTGGCTTTTCCACTTCGATCCCGGCCTCGGGCGCGTCGTCCTTCATCATCCCCCAACCAACGCCACCCGGACCGGGATACAAGCTCAATTCGCTGGAGCGAATCCGGATTCAAACGCTCGGCCGCGCTGGTTATCCTTTTGACTCGGGTATCATACGCTGGTTGGCTTTTTCGATGGCGAGGGCCATCCGGCTTCTGGCCCTGCATTTCTCCATGGGCAGTTTTCCCCAGTGGTCACTTCCTCGGATTGGCAACAAACTCTCCAGTCGCGCCAGCGGAAAATTGCCACCCCGCCCCAAAAAAACCATCATGCAAACCCGCCCGATTCTACTGCTTGGCAGCCTTGTTTCCTGCGTTTCCATGGCCGCGCCGATTGCGATCGTGAACCCCTCCGGCGAGATCAACAACGGCATCGACAAGACCGCCATCTCAAATGGATCGGTGATCGGCTGGAATGCAGCCGGGGGCACCGCCCAAGTGATCGAAAAAGGCACCGACTACGGCAACGGCAAGTGGCGGTTGAGCATCGAGGATAGCGCGGAGGTGTGGCAAATGACGTCCCATCCGATCACAGCGGGCGATGCGTTCTCACTGCGCTTCGATGCGGCGATGTTCGCGGGAAATCTCCCTGGGGGAAGCAGCGGCTTCGTCCCGGACCTCACGCTTGTGGGAGCCGGCGTGCGCAACGGGGATTTCAACGCGGATACTTCCACCACCGACTCGCGCTCCTTTGCCGACACTCCGGAGTGGTTCAACCTCGCGGGCAACCAGAATGCCGAGGCGACTCGGACAAACAACGCCTCTCCGGACGGCAGCCGCAATGCTGTTTTAACCCAGGACAACGCCCGGCAGCATGCGATCGACACCGGCCACACCCTTGCCACCGGCGAGGAGTTCAGGGCCAGCTTTGTATGGCGGGATGCCGCCGGATGGACGGATGCCAGCGACAAGGTGGGCGTGACGCTCTACACCACCAGCAACGACGCGATCGACGGTCCGCGAACGGAGATCCAAACCCTGCTTTCGCCGACCTCCACGCTGGACAACACCTACGAGCAGGCAGTCCTGATCTTTGCTCCGGCTCCAGTCGCGGCGAATGGCAAAAGGCTGTTCGTGGTCATCAAGGGGGTGGACGGCGACAGCGTGACCGCCAGTTCCTTCGGCCGTCTCGACAACTTCGTCCTCCAGCGCGGAACTGATCAACCCTCCGCGCCGGAGCGGCAGATCATCGCCGAACTCTACGTCGATAACAGCGGCTCGCGGCTGCCGGTGGCGACCCGCACCTACGACTTCAAGACCCCGGTGATCGGAAGCTGGGACCACTACCACCTTGCGGTTCCCGCCGGAGCGCTCGATGGCCATGCCGGAAAAACCGTCGGCGTGAGGTTCCGTTCGAACAATCAGGCTGTCGGAAATTTCCAGAGCTTCGACAACGTGAGGCTGGACGTGTGGCCCGCCACTTCGCCGGACGGCTCGTTTTCCGACACCTGGAACACCACCCCGAACCAAGTCTGGATCGGCCCCGGTTACTGGGCGAACCGCCTCCACGACTGGCAGGTGAACAACGGCCGGGTAAACTGCATCCAGGGCACCCGCGAGCATCGCACCATCCACCGCACCGGCACCAGCATCCGTGGCAACGGCGGAAATTTCACCCTCTCCGTGCGCACCGGCCTCCACGCCGGCACCAACACCGGCACCGCCCGCACCGGCTTCCTGCTCGGCTCCGGCCCGGGCCTCGACTGGCGCGGCGCGCTGATGGTACATAACACCCTCGGTCGCGACTTCGGCCTCTTTCTTGGCCTGCGCCCCGGCGGAGCGGTCGCCATCGAGGATTACTCCACCGGCTCGGCGACCCAACTCGCCGCAGGCAGCGCCGCCGCCTTCACGGAAAACTCCCGCCTGGTTCTTAGCGCCACCTACGTCCCCGCCAGCGGCAACTACTCGCTGAAAATCGATTGCTTCAGCCCCGCCAACGTGCTGCTCTCCACCGCCACTGCCGCCGTCCCATCCGACCGCGTGCTCGGCTCCTTCGGCCTGCTTTCCCACTGTGGCACCGGCGACACCCGCTTCTGGTTCTGATTTCTCCGGCACCGGCCCCGCCCTGCAACCAGAGCCGGACCGCAGCCTCGCCATCGTCGGCGCGATGCACACGCTTTCCCGTGGCACCCTGAAACTCACCGCCCAACTTTCACCGGTATCCTTGGCAGGAAATCCGCCGGTTTTCCTCGATACCTGGAGCGGCAGTTCATGGCAGCAGATCGCTTCGGTGCCCATCGACAACACCGACGGCGTCTCTTCCTACACCGCCACCTTCAAGATCCCCAACTGGAACACCGCCACCGACACCCCCTACCGCGTCCGCATCAACCTCGGCGGCAGCGACTTCACCTGGTCCGGCACCATCCGCCGCGATCCCGTGGACCAAAACCAAATTGTCATCGCCACCACCACCTGCCAACGGCTCTCCGATGTCGGCTTGGAATCCAGCTCGGTCGATTGGACGCCGGTGGACATCTGGCACCCGCACACGCTTGCCTTCGAACACGTCGCAAAACACCAGCCCGATGTTCATTTCGCCGCCGGCGACCAGATCTACGAGGGCCTGCCCACACCGCCCGACAACTCCAGCGACTTCAACCGCCAACACGACTACCTTTACAAATGGTATCTCTGGGTCCTGGAATCCCGCGAACTTGCACGCGACGTGCCCACCATCGCCATCCCGGACGACCACGATGTCTTCCAAGGAAATCTTTGGGGCGAGGGCGGCATTGCCACCACCAGCGAGGGCAGCGGCGGCTACCGGTGGCCTGCCAGTTTCGTGAAAATGGTCGAGCGCACCCAAACCGGCAACCTGCCGGATGCGGATCCCTACAACGCCACCCAACCCGCGCCGCCCATCGCCCAAGGCATCGGCGTCTATTTCACCGGCATGGTCTATGGCCGCGTCGGCATCGCCATCCTCGAAGACCGGAAATTCAAAACCGGCAAGGACAACCCACCCACCAACCTCAACCAACAACACCTGCTGGGCACCCGTCAGCACGACTTCCTTCGCGCCTGGAACAGCGACTGGGCGGGCCAGGATCTCAAGTTGGTCGCCTCCCAGTCTCCATTTGGAAATTTCCGCACCCATGCCGGTTCCGGTTATGGCTACTTTCTCAATGACATGGACACCCACGGCTGGCCCCTCCACCGCCGCAATGAAGCCTGGGAGCTTCTGCGCGTGAGCCGCATGTTCCAGATCGCCGGGGACCAGCACCTCGGCCTCGTCGCCCATCACGGCGTCAGCTCCCCGCGCGATGCCGGATTCTCCTTCACCGCCCCGGCCATCTCGAATTTCTTCCCCCGCATCTGGGATCCCGTCCACAACGCCTCCGGCACCACTTCCACCGTCAGCCCCTACAAGGGCGATTTCTTCTTCAACGGCGTCGGCACGCTGCCCGACGGCGTCACGCCCAATCGCACTGCCAACGACCCGGCCCACATGGCCGTGCTGGCCTCCGCCAACTCGGAGGAATATCACAACCGGACGCTCGGTATGAGCCCGGCCAACCTGCACGACCGCGCACCCGGCTACGGCATCACCCGCATCGACAAGACCACCCGCCAAATCACCTTCGAAGCCTGGCCACTTTACGCCGATCCCGAGTTTCCGCAAACTGGCAGTCCATACCCCGACTGGCCCATCACCATCGCCCAGACCGACAACGACGGCCGCACGCCCACCGGCCATCTGCCGCTCATCGACACCCTCTGGCGCGGAAATCCGGTCGTGCGGGTCATCGATGAAACGACCGGCGCTCTCGTCCACTCGATGCGCATCCGTGGCACCCGTTATCGTCCGCCGGTCTATGACAACGGAAAGACCTACCGCGTAGAGATCGCTTACGACGACGAAACTCTCTCCGAAACCCGCAGCGGCCAGACCGCCAGCGTGTCCGGCTCTGCCGAAATCCGCCTGTTCCGCGCCGTCCAGCCGTCGATCATTCAAGGCGCAAGCTCGACCCTCGAATGGGACGTCGCCTCACCCGCCTCGCTCACCATCAACCAAGGCATCGGCAATGTGATGACGGCCACCGTGGACGGCATCGGCTACCTCGAAGTGACGCCCACGGCAGACACCACCTACACGCTCACCCTCAACGGCGCGCTCACCGCCCAAACCACCGTCCGCGTTTTCCCCGGCCGCACGGCATGGAACGCGACCCACTTCTCGCCTGCGGAGCTCGCCAATCCCGCGATCTCCGGCGGCGGCGAGGATCCCGATGGCGATGGCTTCACGAATGATGAGGAATTCCAGTTCCAAACCAACCCGCGGAACGCCTCATCCAGGCCGCGACTGCAAGGTGCGATCCAACAAAACGGCGGCATGCTCGAAATCGACTTCGAGTGCTCGGTTCCGCTCGAACCGGCCGCCGCCCACCTCCTTGTCGAAACCAGCACCCAGCTCGGCGGAGTCTGGACGCCCCTGCCATCCAACAGCTACGTGGAAACCGGCAGAGAGAATTTCCCGGCCGACGGCACCAGCCGCGTATCGATCGGTCTCAACACACCGATCGCCCCCGGCGAACCCCGCCGTTTCTACCGGGCGCGTTGGGCGCTCGGATCGTGAACGATCCCCATGGGAAGTTTTGCCCCGCAAGATAGCCGCTTGAAATTCGCCCCATGCCCCGCAATTCCAACCCATCTCGGCTCCGGAAACTGCTTCCCATTCTGGCTTTGCTGTGGGTGGTGGTCGCCGTTGCACATGGGCAGACCGCTTGGCGCAGCACCCTCTATCCGGCCAACTGGCAGCCGCCAGGAGCAGCGGTTTCCTTCGCCAGCGCGAAGTTGATCCAGGATTTTTCCTATGCCGGCTACAGGCGCGGCGAAGCGCTCCTTCCCACGATCACCGGCCCGATCTTCGATGTCACCCAATACGGCGCAGACCCCAGCGGTGCCGCTGACAGCACCACCGCCATCCAGAGCGCCATCAATGCCGCCGCAGCCGCCGGCGGCGGAGTCGTCTTCCTGCCCGCCGGAGAATTTCGCGTTTCGCCCCAAGGCAGCAGCAGCCAATGCCTGCGCGTTTCCACGTCCAACATCGTCATCCGCGGCGCCGGCACCACCCAAACCTTCCTGCTCAACACCTCCTCCAACATGAGGAGCAAATCCGTCATCCTGGTTTCCCCGTCCTCCACCTCCACGGGCACCGCACAAGCCATCACCGCCAACCTCCCCGGACCCACCCGCCGCATCCCGGTCGCGAATGCCGGCTCCTTCTCCGCTGGCAACATCGTCCGCCTCCAGTGGAACTTCACCAGCGAATGGATCATCGAAAACAACCAGGAAACCTGGTGGGGCGAGTCCAGCCCGGGCAGCGCCACCTACTTCCGCGAAGTCGTCGCCGTCGATGCCACCGCAGGGTGGATCGACGTGGACGTGCCCACTCGTTATTGGATGAAAACCCGCGACACCCCCACCGTCCGCACCGTCAGTGGATTGATCCGAAACGTCGGCATCGAGTCCCTCTCCATCGGCAACCTCCAGCACCCGGAAACCGGCTGGGAGGAAAACGACTACTCGGACACCACCAAAGCCGCCTACGACACCCACGCCAGTTGGTTGATCCGTTTCCAGAATGTCCGCGATAGCTGGATCAGCGATGTCCACAGCC
>JALOTR010000468.1 GCA_025457805.1 Akkermansiaceae bacterium
GACATCGGCGCGCCCGGGGGTGATCCGGATCAGCCATGTCCGAGATCGGTAACGAGTTGGGAGAGGCTGGTTTTCCGCCCCCTATCCATTTCCTTCATGAGCTTTGAAATACTTTCGCGTCCTTTCTTCGACTGATGCTTTAGTTTGAGCAGGTAGGCGGAAATGTCCCTTCGGTCACGCTCTGAAAGCTTGGCCAATCGTTGCTTCAAATCCAATTCCACTGAAGCGGTCATGATCAGGAAACATGGCCTATTCAGAGCAATGGGTCAATCCCGGCTTTCGCGACCGCAACTGACGAGATGAAACTCGGGAAGGTGAATGAAGGGGCAAAGCGGGGCGTTTGCGGCTTTGCTTGGCGTTTTCATTCGCGGGGCCGACGGCCTACTTCGCCACCTTCTACGCCGAAGGCTACGAAGGTCAGGAAGGCTACGAAGGCCAGGCGGACCCGGCCTTCGCCAGATGATCCGTGAATGGAGCCGAGGATGAAAAGGCTACGGTTAACAGGCTGTCGGCGCGCGCGAGGGCTTCGCGCGGATCCTGGGGCTGCGACACTCATAGAGTGACGCTACATGCGTTTCATTTGCGGCGACTCTGCGAGCAGGCTGTCGACGCGCCCGGGGGTGTTTTTGGGGGTGGTGGTGGGAAATCCATCGCCATGGGCGGGTGGGTGGGTTAGACGGTTCGCGGAACTGTGAGGGATTCGCGTCGGGAACTGTTGGCTACCTTGCCCAGCTTTGGCTGGCTGGGTTTGTTTGTGCTGGTGCCGACCTTGTTGGTGCTGGCAATCGCGTTTCGCGAAACGGACCCGGCGGGTGGCATCGGAGCGGGATGGACTTGGCGGCAGTTTGCCATTTTCGGCCAGCCGAGCATCCTCGTGCTGCTCTGGCGCACGATCTGGATCAGCGCGCTCACCACCCTGATTTGCATGGTGATGGCGCTGCCGGTGGCATGGTATCTGGCACGGGTGAGGAAAGAGTGGAGGTCGAGGTTGCTGCTGCTGATCATCGTGCCGTTCTGGACGAATTTCCTGATCCGGGTTTTTGCGTGGAATCAAATCCTGCATTCGGAAGGTGGACTGGCTCGCTTCCTGAGATCGATTCATTTGTTAGGAGAAAATGATTCGCTGTTGTTTAACTCGGGCGCGGTGGTGTTGGTAAGTGTTTATACCTATCTTCCCTTCGCGATCCTGCCCCTCTATGCGGCGGCGGAGAAATTCGACTTCAGCCTGCTGGATGCCGCACGCGACTTGGGAGCGACGGCCTTGCGGGCGTTCTGGTCGGTGTTTGTGCCCGGAATCCGCAAGGGTTTGATCACGGCGCTGGTAATCGTCTTTGTGCCAATGCTCGGTTCCTATGTGGTGCCGGATCTGGTGGGTGGCACGGATGGACAGATGATCGGCAACAAGATCGCCCAGCGGAATTTCGCCGACCGCAACCTGCCGTCGGCTTCCGCCATGGCTGCCATTCTTTCGCTTGCCGTGCTTGCTCCGATGTTGTTCCGGAAACGGGAGGAAGCGGGCAAGCAATGATGCCCTCCAATCCACCTAACAGATTCGACCTGATCCATTCATGAAGCCCAGCCGCCTGCCACTGATCACGACCTTGCTCGTGCTGGCATTCTTCTATCTCCCCATCGGCGTGCTGATTCTCAATTCGTTCAACGAATCACGATTCGGCACGCGTTGGCAGGGCTTCACTCTCAAATGGTATGAGCGTTTGTGGGAGCGGGAGGATTTGTGGATGGCTTTGTTGAACTCATTGAAGGTGGCGGTGTTCGCAAGCATCGGCGCGATGATTCTCGGAACTTGTGCGGCGTTTGCGCTGCATCGCTATCGTTCCCGTGTGCAAACGGCGCATGCCCTGCTCATCACCATGCCGTTGGTTTTGCCGGAAATCCTGATGGGGATGAGCTTGTTGCTGTTGTTTGTTTCCACTGGAATCCAATTGAGTCTTCTCACTGTCACTTTGGCACATATCACATTCTGCGTGAGTTATGTGGCGTTGGTGGTGCAGTCGCGACTGCAGGATTTTGATTTTCAGATCGTGGACGCCGCGCGCGACCTTGGAGCCACCAAACTGCAGGCATTCCTCAAAGTGGTGCTGCCTTTGCTTGCTCCCGGAATCCTAGCAGGTGGATTGCTGGCATTCACACTTTCCGTGGATGACTTCGTGGTCACGTTCTTCGTCAAGGGTCCGGGATCGGACACCCTGCCGGTTGTGATTTACAGCATGATCAAGAAAAGCAGGGAGTTTCCTGTGATCAACGCCTTGAGCACGCTCTTGCTGGTGGTCACCTTTGCCGCAGTCTGGGCATCGCAGAGACTGACCGCGGACCGGGAAGCCCGGGAAGGAAGTGACTAAACAATATCGCGGTCCTTTTCGTGACGCAGATCGCGGGCGGCTTCAAGGAACACTGCATCCTCACCGATGTTGACGGCAAGGTCGCCCACGCGCTCCAGCGAGCGGACCACGAGGATCAGGTGGAGGTAATCCTGGCTGCGGCCATTGGCATTCTCAATCCGTGTGCCGAAGGTGGCGGTGGCCTCCTTGTACATCCGGTCGAGTTCCTTGTCCCGGATATGAAGTGAGGCGCCCAGCTTGGCATCGTGATCGCTGTAGGCCGTCATGGCATCGCGAAGGAGGTGATCCGCAAGGGTGTAGAGCGGCTCGATGAGGGTGGTGTCCTGCAATTCCTGGCTCACGCTCATTTTTCTCGCCCGCTTGGCAATCGAAGTGGCGTGATCCGAGATGCGCTCGAGGTTCATGGAAATTTTCATCGATGAGACCACCAAGCGCAGGTCCGTGGCCATGGGGTGGAAACGGACCAGAATGTCCATGCCCAGCTTGTCGATTTGCCGCTCGTGATCGTCCACCTCATCGTCATCGGCGATGACTGCGTTAGCGAGTTCCGCATTGCGTTCGAGCAGGGAGCGAATGGCCGACTCGAGGTTGTGGCGGGCCTTGCCGGCCATGGCGAGCACCTCGCCACGAAGCGCGGAGATGGCCTGGTCGAAATTCTGGATGATATGGGGCGTGTGCATCGCGGTAAGAGGGAGGGTTTCGGATTCGGAACTATAGCACAAGATCAGCCGAATCGTCCGGTAATATAGTCCTCCGTGCGTTTTTGGGAAGGATTGGAAAAAATCGTGGAGGTGAAATCGAATTCCACCACCTCGCCCATGTAGAAAAAGGCGGTGCGGTCGGATACCCGGGATGCCTGCTGCATGTTGTGGGTGACGATGACGATGGTGAATTGATTCTTGAGGGCGAGGATGAGTTCCTCCACGCGGGCTGTGGCGATGGGATCGAGGGCGGAGCAGGGCTCGTCCATCAGGATGATCTCCGGATCCGTAGCGGTGGTGCGGGCGATGCAGAGGCGTTGCTGCTGACCACCGGATAGACCGTAGGCACTTTCGTGGAGGCGGTCCTTGACCTCGTCCCAGAGCGCGGCACCGCGGAGGGATTTCTCCACGATGGCATCGAGTTCGGATTTCCGCCGTTCGCCAAGAATGCGCGGGCCGTAGGCGACGTTCTCGTAGATGCTTCGTGGGAAGGGATTGGATTTCTGGAAGACCATGCCCACGCGGCGGCGCAGTTCCACGCCATCGACATCCGGGCTATGGATTTCCACACCGTTGATCCAGATGCCGCCTTTGGAAACGCGGGCACCGGGGATGAGGTC
>JALOTR010000469.1 GCA_025457805.1 Akkermansiaceae bacterium
ACAAGGCCGCGCCGGGCTCGGGGATCGCAACCAAAGCGATGTTGCTCGATGTGATACCGTCGTTGAATGCGTAATCGATGTTATATCCGCTCGGAAGGTCCAGCACGCTGGCGAATGCCGATCCGGTGAGCGTTCCATAAGTCGCGAAAATGTAGAAGGGATCGTCGAGGGCGCTACCAAGCATGTCGAAGTCAACAATCGCGGTGGTGATATCAAGAGCGCCGCTGACATTGAGCAGATCGATGGTCCCGCCGGCAGCGCCATCGTATTCCACCACCAGGGATCCGCCGTTGAGGGTGGCTGCGGCGACGGAGAGAGACTCGATGGACGCGCCGGGAGCAAGCTTGGCTCCTGTGTTGACTGTCACCGCGCCACCGATCGTTCCAGTGCCGCCGAGGGTTCCTCCATTGACGGTGACGGCCGAGGTTCCCAATGCGCCGTTCACGAGAAGCGTTCCAGCAGAAATGGTAGTAGCTCCGGTGAAGGTGCTGGTGCCGTTGAGGGTGAGCGTGCCAGTTCCGACTTTGGTCAGTGCGGTGGTGTTGGCTCCGTTGGTGATGATCCCGTCAAAACTTGTGGATGCGTTGTTTCCACCGACGGAGTAGGTGACAGCCTGCGTGGCTCCTCCACCGGAACCGGTAAGGGTGGTGTTTGATCCGCCACTCAAGGAACCCAAGGCGATGGAAGTCGCACCGTTGCGCACCGATGCGGATGCGTTGCCGGTTCCCATATCAAAGGCCACGGCCGATGAACCGCCCGTTCCATTGAAACGATAGGTGCCGCCCGAGAGGGCGACCGTTCCTGTAAATCCGCTCCAGGATCCCGAGAAATCCCCCACAAAACCATGGTTGACGGTCAGGGTCCCCGAGCCACCAACGAGGGTGCCGACCCCGAAGACGGCGTTGGTGCTCGATGTGCTCACCGAGTTCGTGCCGTTGATCGTCAGATTGGTGAGCGACTGGGATCCGTTGGTGTTGAAGGCGATCGCGCCGCTGTTGTTGAGGGTGATCGCCCCGGTGGGGAGATGGCCTTGGTTGGCAGCGATGATGGTTCCTTCATTGACGGTGAGAGTCCCCGTGGCAGCGGATGCCGTGCTGCCGAGTATGAGATTCCCCGCACCGCTTTTCTGGAGATTGCCTGGACCGGTAAGGGCACCGCCGATGGTGAGGTTGTTACCGTTTGTGTTGATGATGGCATTTCCGCTGGTGAGGGAAATCAAACGGTTGGCATGGGTTGAGAATGTGGCGTCCGCACGAAGGGTGGCGCTGTTCCCGCTGCCCGGGTTGAAGGTGAGGTTGCTTGTCGCAGAGCCCGGCACCGCACCAAGCGCCGCATCGCTGCCAACTCCAAGCAGTGTGGATGCACCATTGAGGAAGGTCCCACCTGTGGAGGCATTCGAGCCACTTAGCACCAGTGAGCCCTGAACCACGGTCGTGGTCCCGGTGTAAGTGTTGTTACCGCCGAGAGTCAGGGTTCCGGATCCGCTTTTCGATAGATTTCCCGAACCGCCACCGCCGATCCCGGCCGCATAGGTGGGGCTGTTGCCATTGGTATTGATCGTGCCGCCGAGAATCCCGACCGACACGGTGACACCAGAGATGTCCGAAGCGTTTCCTGAACCATGAACGAGGGTTCCGCCATTGAGGGTGATGGCTCCCGAGCCCAGCGAACCCGAGGAGAATTCCAGACTGCCACCGGATACGGTGGTTCCGCCCGAATAGGAATTGGTGCCGGTGACATTCATGGTTCCAGCACCTGATTTGGTAAGGGAACCTGCTCCGGAAATGGATCCGGAAACAGTGAGTGATGCTCCGCCATTGACCGCAGAGACGGTCGTCGAGTCCAGAACGACGGGGGCGGAGATGGTATGGCTTCCAGAGGTCGTGATGAGGCTCGCCTGACTGCCATCTCCATCCAGAATGAGCGAACCGCCGGATCCTTGGGCGATGACATATCCCTGGCTGTTGTCGAATGACACACCGCCGACGGTTTTGTTTCCATCGAGAGAAACCGTGCGGGACGTGGAAATGGCAGATGTGAAATTGGCGCTATCGCCAGCGGCATTGGGCACTGCGCTGGACCAATTGCCGGACGTGTTCCACGAGCCGTCGGAGTCCACCGCCCAGTTGGAGATCACCCCGGCGGCGGCGATGTCGAGAGTGACCCAGCCACCGCTGGTGCCATAGGTGTAATTGTATCCGGCAACCGGATTCAGGGTCGTGAGGGCACCCACACCCGTCCCGCCAATCGAGCCAACATAGTTGATGATGTTATAGGTCCCTGTGGTGGAGTATCCGGAAGTGCCTCCTTCGGTATAGATATTGAATCCACCGCCGTTGAGGGTGAGGCCGTTGGTATCCGTGATGAACAAGCGGTCGTTGGCCGACCCGTTGAATTCGAAATTGAAGATGGAACCTGATGAGGCATTGAGCGATCCCAAGGTGAGATCTCCAACGCTGTTGCCTGGAGCGATGGTGCCTCCGGACTGAAGATTCACAAGTCCCGTCGATGTGCCCGAGCCACCCAGGATGCCTGTGCCGTTCACGGTGATAGTGCTCGCCCCGGTGGCCGACCCGGAGGAATTGTTCAGCTTCAGCAGACCTGCGGATACCGAGGTGGCACCGCTGTATGTGTTGGCTCCGGTGAGAGTCAAGGTGCCGGTTCCTGATTTCGACAAGGCCAGCGTGCCTGCTGCTCCATTCTGGAGAACGCCAGCGAAGGTGGTGCTGGAAGAGCCACTCACACTGAGGGTCGCCGTCCCGGCAACTCCGTTTTCAATCACCGGTGTCCCGACCGAGACGTCGCTCGCAAGGGATCCGATCGTCACGCTGTTGCCATTGAGCTGCAGCGTTCCGGTGGAAGATGCGCCGAATCTGACCGCAGTGCCTGTATTGCCAAGCGCCGTCGCACTGCCCAGGCGGAGTGTTCCGTTGTTGATCGACCATCCGCCCGCGTAATTGCTGGCCACATTCTGGAAGACAGTGCCCGGACCGGAAATGTTGATGATGCTGTCTGCAGCGCCACCGGTCAGATCGTTGGTGCCATTGCCCACGGTGAAAACATCTGAAGATCCCACCGTGGACAAGGTGACGGAGGTGGTGGCGGCGGTTCCGATGTTGATCCGTCCGTTGGTGGCACTGGTGCCGCTGCTCTGGATGGTGCCGCCGTGGTTGAGATTCAGCGAGAGACCGTTGTCCAAGGTGATGCCGTTGGAAATCCGGAGGGTTCCCGTATCATTGACGCTCACCTGATTGGTGTTCGCCGTTCCATTGGTGCCGAGCGCCGCGTTGTTCCCGGCCACGAGGACACCACCGTTGATCCGGATGCCATTGGCGGCGGAGGTTGCACCGGTTCCGGTGAAAGTGTTCGATCCGGTGAGGATCCATGTGCCCGTTCCGTTCTTGTTGATGATATTGACGGCTTGCCCGCCAGCGGCGTTGGTGATGTTGGAGCTGATCGTGTTGTCACCGGTGTTCGATCCATCCAGAGTCAATGTCGTGGGGCGACCGTTGGCGTTGGTGAGGGTGAAGGTCGAGTTGGTGAAACTGAGTGTGGCGCTGCTGGTTGCAGAGTTGTTGATGAATGAATAGGCCCCGTTGGTACTGGAGTTCTGACGGACCTGGATGTTTGCGGAAATGACTTGGGCATTGGTTACCCCCGAGGCCATGGAGACGCTGCGCA
>JALOTR010000470.1 GCA_025457805.1 Akkermansiaceae bacterium
TCCGCCAGCACCGCCTCCTCCAAAGTCGCCTTGAAGGCCTCCACCAGGCGGTGGGGAAGGTTTCTCACGAAGCCCACCGTGTCGGTGATCAAAAGAGGCTGGCCATCCGGCAAATCGATCCGCCGGGTGGTCGTGTCCAGCGTGGCAAAGAGCATGTCCTTGGCCATCACTTCTGCGCCGCTGAGGGCGTTGAGCAGGGAGGATTTCCCGGCATTCGTATATCCCACGATCGCCGCGTGCGGGGTTTCGAGTTTCTCCCGCTCCTTGCGCTGGGTCTTGCGCTGTTTGCGGACGAGTTCGAGTTCGCGCTTGCAGCGGTCGATGCTGAGATTGGCCAGCCGGCGGTCCACTTCGATCTGTTTCTCGCCCATGCCCCGGGACGCACCGCCGCCGCCCACGCCGCCCGCACCGCCGCCTTCGCGGTCAAGGTGACCCCACATCCGCGCCAGCCGCGGCAAGGCATACTGCATGCGGGCCAGTTCGACCTGGAGTCGCGCCTCGCGGGTGTGGGCCCGCTTGGCGAAAATATCGAGAATCACCTCCTCGCGGTCGATCACACACAAGTCCGCCAGTTTTTCCCATTCCCGCTGCTGGGAGGGAGCGAGGCCGTTATCGATCACGATCACGTCGCAATCATGGGCGCGGGCCAGTTCTGCCACTTCCGCCGCCTTGCCGGTGCCGCAGAGGAACTTTTTGTGCATGTCCCGGCAGCGCGGCATCACCGCCTCCACCACCTCGATTCCGAGGGTTTTCACCAATTCCCCCAACTCCTCCAGCAGCGACTCCGCCTCCGTGGCCTCACGGGGGTCGAAATAAAAGCGCACCAACAACGCGCGCTCCACCATTTCCGGTTTTTGTCTGACTTCAAACATCCGCCGCACTGGTAACACCCCCAAGCCCCCCCGGCCATGGAAAACTCCCAGCGCAGTCCCAAGCCCGCCGCGGCGGGTCCGGTGTAAAGCAAACTTCCATCAAAAAGCCTGGCTTTAAGAAAGAAAGGCAGGGACCGATCCTCCGGGCGGTCCTGCGAAAGTGGGGGCGAATGAAAAAAGCCGATGAGAGTCGTCCCGGCCCCACATCGACCCCGCATTCTCACCCCTTTCGCTCGGACGGCCCGGAGGTCCATCCCTGCCTGCAAGCAAGATTCCGTATAAAAAGCCTGGCTTATAAACGGCAGACCCCACATTCCCATCCCTTTCGCGCGGACGGCCCGGAGGTCCATCCCTGCCTTCATGGAAGACGGACGGAAAACCCCTCAGCGGTTTTCTTCCTGCAACCAGCGCTCGTGGCCCCAGAGGCCCCAGACGACGCCGGCGAGGCCGAGGGTGAGGAGGATGGGCGGCAGACCGTAGGTCAGGCTGTTGCCGATCGGGCCGATGGCGCAGAGCACATCGAAGGTAAGAACATGCGGCGCGAGAATCAGATAAAGCCGCACGATCAGCAGCGAAATCGCGCCGATGGCCATCATGGTCCCGCCCCACGAACGGTGGGTGCGGGCAAGTTTGACGGCGGCAAGGCCAATGAGACCTAGGCCAAGGACTCCCATGGCGTCGAAGACGAGTCCGTTTTTCAAAATAGCATCAAGCAATGGATTCATGGGAGGCAAGGGGGGAGGTTTGGGCTTTGGCGCGTTGGGGGGATTGGAGGAGCTTGGCGTGCATCGCAAGACCGAGGCCAAAAGTCAGCCAGCCGAAGTTCATGACGATCATCTTGACCGCCTGCCAGGCATGCGCACTGGCCGGACTGCCATGATAGCGGCCGGAGCGGGAAATCGGCTCGATGATCCCCGCTTCATAGAGGGGAAGGAGAATCGCATAACCGAAACCCAGCATAAACGCGCCGGAAACCAGCACGCGGCCAGTCCAGCACGAGGAGGTTTTCGCCAGGCGCCAGGCTATGAGCATCAGAAAAACGCCCATGACGATCAGGAAAACGGGGCGAACCGCTTCGATCGATGCCAACTGAAATGCGATGGGGGGAAACGCAATGTTGCTCATGTGCTGATACTTCCATCATGCTCTAAGTCATTGATCAACAATATTTAACATCGCTTAAATTGGATATGAACCATGCCGGAAAACTAGATTTCCTTAACTAACCCGACCGCCTTGAAACTTCGGTTTCCCGAAAAACATCCCTGCAAACTTTGCAGTGACGCGGAATGCGCTCACCCGGCGAGGTGGCGAGGCGGATTGGCTTTCAAGGATGCCAAAATAAATCCGACTCGATTCTCCCGAATTTCCACTCGGAAAAAATTTTCACATTTCCGACCCATTTCGCATTTCCCCTGTTTCGACTCTTGCGGGACCCGCCGCCGCCGCCTAAGCCATCCGCGCCATGTCCGACGCCGCCACGCCGCAGCCCACCCAATCCACGGAAGCAGAACTCATCGCCGTTCGCCGCGAGAAACTTGCCAAACTCCGCGATCTGGGGGTCGATCCCTATGGTTCGCGCTTCGAGGTATCGACGACGCCCGCCACGCTCCGCGCGAATTTCGAAGAGGGCAAGCAGGTGAAAATCGCCGGTCGCATCACCGCCCTGCGCGACATGGGCAAGTCCGTCTTTTTCCAACTCGGCGACGTGCTTGGCTCCATCCAGGGCTACGTCAACATGAAGGCCCTCAGCGAAGAACAGGTGGCTGCGTGGAAGTGCCTTGACCGCGGCGATTGGCTGGGCATCGAGGGCGAAACTTTCCTCACCAAGACCGGCGAGCCGACCGTGAAAACCGAGACCTTCACTGTGCTTTCCAAGGCCCTGCGCCCGATGCCCGACAAGTTCCACGGCCTTGCCGACCGCGAGACGAAATATCGCAAGCGCCACCTCGACCTGATGGGCAATCCGGACAGCGCCACCTTGTTTGTCACCCGCTCGCTGATGCTTGCGGAAATCCGGCGCTTCCTCCAAGACCGCGGATTCCTCGAAGTGGAAACGCCGATGCTCCAGGACATCCCCGGCGGCGCGGCGGCCCGGCCCTTTGAGACGCACCACAACGCGCTCGGCATGCCACTCACCCTGCGCATCGCGCCGGAGCTTTTCCTCAAACGCCTGCTCGTCGGTGGCTTCACGAAAATTTTCGAACTCAACCGCAATTTCCGCAACGAAGGCATCTCACGCCGTCACAATCCGGAGTTCACGATGTTGGAGGCTTACTGGGCGTTTTCCGACTTCGAGGAAATGGCCAATCTCGTCGAAGAACTCACCTGTCATCTAGCAGAAAAATTCTGCGGCGGTCTGAAAATCGAGCACAAGGACGACGAAGGCAATATCACCCGCACCATCGATCTAACAAGACCATGGCGGCGTGCGAGTTATCATGATCTCATCAAAGGCGTGGCGGGCGATGATTTCTTCGACATCACTCCGGCCCAGCGTCGTGCGAAGTGCGATGAACTCGGCGTGCAACTTTCCGAAGCCATGGAAGACCACGAAGTCATCCAACAAGTCTTCGAAAAGAAAGTGGAGGAACACACCTTCGATCCCTGCTTTGTCACCCGCGTGGCCAGCGAACTCGTGCCACTTGCCAAAGTCACTCCCGGCGGCAAAACCGTGGAGGTTTACGAACTCATCATCAACGGCCAGGAAATTTCCCCCGGCTACTCCGAACTCATCGATCCCGACGTCCAACGTCAACGCCTCGAACACCAGGCCGGCGGCGAAGAAGAGC
>JALOTR010000471.1 GCA_025457805.1 Akkermansiaceae bacterium
ACAAGCCCGGTGCGCACGAGGTCTTCGTCCTGGCGAAACGCGCGAACCAACAAGCACTCGCCTTCAATTTCGATGCCGCCAACAAGTCGCTCCGCGGCACGCTGCCTGCCAATACCTACAACTGGCAACGCGTCAAACTCGATGGCTTGTTGGATTTGCCGGCCGGTGAATCGACGGTCACCCTCCGCATCGCCGCCGCTGATGGCAAAGCGGATTTCAGCGCCGAGGTCCATGCCATCGAGTTGGTCCGCCCGGATGTGCGTGAGGCATTGACCCAGCGCGCCCTCGCCATGCGAGCCGATCCCACGTGGTTTCAAAACGCACGCTACGGCATGATGGTGCATTGGACGAAACAATCGGTGCCGCTCCAAGGCGATCAAAAATCCTACGAACAAGCCGTCGCGGAATTCGATGTCGAGAAATTCGCAGACACCATGCAATCCACCGGCGCAGGCTTCGTGGTCTTTACGACTTCGCATGCCTTCCAGTATTTCCCCGGTCCTAACAAGGCACTCGATGCCATCCTCCCCGGTCGCACCACCCAGCGCGACCTCCCCGCCGATCTCTCCGCCGCTTTGGAAAAACGCGGCATGAAACTGTTTCTTTATCTCCACCTCTTCAGCCTCCTCCCATGAAAACCATCAAAGCCAGCTTGCCTGCCATCGCCGCCATTTCTCTCACCATTCCTTCATGGGCGGAACCATCCATGGACAAGATGTGGGGCGATCAGACAACCAAGGACGGAGTCGAAGGCAGCAAACATGCGGAACTCTTCCGCGATGGCAATTATGGCATGTTCATCCACTGGGGGCTATACTCGCATCTCGGCGGCCAGTGGAAGGATCAGACATTCTATGGCATCGGCGAGTGGATCAAGAGACAGATGAATATTTCCACCGAGGAATACATGGGCATTGCCAAACAGTTCAATCCCTCCGAGTTCGATGCCAAGGAAATCGTCCGCGTCGCCAAGGAGGCAGGCATGAAGTGGATCATCATCACCTCCAAGCACCACGAAGGATTCGCGATGTTCAAATCCAAACATCCTTTCAACATCGTCGATGCCAGCCCGTTCCAGCGGGATCCCATGAAGGAGCTTGCAGACGCCTGCCGCGCCGCGGGACTGGGCTTCGGTTTTTACTATTCGCATTTCCAGGACTGGACCGCTCCGGGTGCATCTGGCGGGCCGGGCAACAATCCGGATGGCTCGAAGGCTTCGTTCGATACCTACTTCAAGGAAAAGTGCTATCCGCAGGTTGATGAGATCTGTTCGAATTATGGTGAGCTTTCCTATGTCTGGTTCGACACACCGGGAAGCATGCCTGTGGAACACGTCAAGGCGCTTGCCGAGTTGGTTCGGAAGAAACAACCCAATGCCATGCTTTGCTCACGCATCGGCCACGGCATGGGCGATTATGTCAGTCTCGGCGATATGGAAGTCCCGGTTCGCAGCCATGATGGTCTATGGGAAACCTGTGATACGACCAACGATTCCTGGTCTTATGCATGGTATGATCAAAACTGGAAGGAGCCCAAAGAGATTCTCCATCGCCTCGTTTCCACCGTCGGCCGTGGCGGCACTTATCTGCTCAATGTGGGCCCGGATGGCAAGGGGCGCATCCCGGCCAGAGCCGCGGAATATCTGGTGGAAGCCGGCAAGTGGGTGAAGCAATATCCCGCTGTGGTCTATGGCGCGAGCCCGTCTCCCTGGGATCACGCCCAACCTTGGGGCGATGTCACGCGCAGCGGCAATACACTCAACCTTGTGGTCTTCGACTGGCCTGTGGACCGCAAGATATGTCTTCCCGGAATGGAGGGAGCTACCGCCTCCGCCACGCTTCGCCGTGAGGATGGTTCCACACAAGAACTTCCCATATCCAAGTCAGGCACTTGGACCGTCGTCGATGCCGCCGCTGCGGATACCGCCACGCTGACCAGCCTCGCGGGCGTCATCGAATTGAAGTTTGACCAACAACCGAAGATCGACCAAACCCTCGGCATTCATCCCAATATCGCCAGCAAGATTTCCTGCGAGTTTGCCACTGCTACGAAGGCCGAAAAGAAGCGCATCAACTGGATGGAAAAATTCGGCGAATGGAAGTTCTCCCTGCAAGTCGGCAATTGGCAACCCGGTGGCCTTGCGACATGGGACGTGGATGTCGCAAAGGCGGGTGACTATCATGTGGCCCTCACCTACAAGGGCGAGGGGCGTCCGGTCTGGTCGGTCAGCACCTCGGAAGGCGTGACCATCCAGAATCAGCAAGCAGCCAGCCATGTTTACAAGCCCTACCGCTGCGGCGTGATCCGCTTCTCGAAACCAGGAAAACACAAGATCAGTGTCTCCCTTGTCGATGGCGATCGCGCAAAGTGCAGCCTCGAAGCCATCACCTTCACTCCCGTGCGTTGATTTGTCGAGGTGATCGGATAGATGCCGATGGTTCCTTCGTATTCACTGACCCCTGACACCGATCCTGATGGAACACCTTCGCCGATTCTCATTGTCCCTTGCCCTTTTCAGCCTGCTCTCCGTTCAGGCTGCGGATCTTTATGTTTCGCCTGCCGGGAAGGATGACAATCCCGGCACTGCTGTCGCGCCCTTCTCCAGTCTCGCTGCGGCTCGTAATGCTGCGAGGGCTCTGGCGGGAAAGGAAGCCGTCACGGTGCATGTTGCCGATGGCATCTACTATCTTTCGGAGACCTTGGTTTTCACTCCTGCGGATTCGGGATCGGAGAAATTTCCGGTCATCTATCAGGCGACCCACGAAGGCAAGGCGGTGCTTAGCGGAGGCTTGAGGCTCGAGCTGAAATGGGAACCCCAGCCAGATGGCATTTTCAAAGCCAGCACCCCGGGGGATCTGGCAATCGACCAACTGTTCATCGATGGAACCCGTCAGCGGATGGCGCGCTATCCGAACTTTGATCCTGCGAAGACCACCGCTGCCTACCAAGGATTCGCCGCAGATGCCTTTTCCAAAGAACGCGCGGCCAAATGGGCGGACCCGACCGGCGGATACATCCACGCCATGCACTCCGCTCGGTGGGGAGGTTATCATTATCGAATCACCGGCAAGGGTGCGGATGGCAATATCACTTACGAGGGAGGTTGGCAAAACAACCGCCAGATGGGCATGCACAAGGATTTCCGCATGGTGGAAAACATCCGTGAAGAACTCGACGCTCCCGGCGAGTGGTTCCACGATTCCAAAAACCGCACCCTCTACTTCATGCCGGAGGCCGGCATGGATTTGGCAAAAGCGGCGGTGGAAGTGGTGCGGCTCCGCCACCTCGTGGAGTTCATGGGCACGTCCCAACAGACGGTGAAACACATTACCCTCAAGGGCTTCACCTATCGGCACACGGCACGCACTTTCATGGACACGAAAGAACCCCTGCTGCGTTCCGATTGGGCGATCTATCGGGGCGGTGCCGTTTATCTGACAGGAACCGAAAGCATCCGGATTCTCGACAGCGAGTTCGACCAGGTGGGTGGCAATGCTGTTTTCGTCAACAATTATAACCGCCGGACCCTCATCAAGGGCTGCCACATTCACAACACCGGCGGCAGTGGCATCTGCTTCGTGGGCGATCCGGACGCGGTGGGCTTTCCCCTGTTTGAATTCGGGCAATGCAACGATCTGACGATAATCGACCGAACACCTG
>JALOTR010000472.1 GCA_025457805.1 Akkermansiaceae bacterium
GAACGACGAAGGGCGGAAGATAAGTCATGCCGCAGAGTGCGGCGCTTTGTTCGAAGGGCAGGAGGAAATCCCGGACCGAGTGGCAATTCCGACCCGTGGTGCAATAGGCATCGACTCCACCGCCGCAAGTGACGGCCTGCAGGAGGCGCTTCCCTTGCAGCGCGGTGCCGCCCTCGCCGTAGGCCCAGCCGGGTTCCAGAACAAGGTCCAGCCATTCCTTCACGATGGCAGGCGAGCTATACCAATAGAATGGATGCTGGAGGATGATCACATCATGTTGCTCCAGCAGCTTTTGTTCCGCCCTCACATCGATGAGGAAATCCGGATAGATTTCATACAAGTGGCGGACGGTGATTCCTTCGATTTCCTCCGCAGCGGCCACCAAATTTCGGTTGACCAGCGATTTGTGGGGCGCGGGGTGGGCGAAAAGAATCAGAACGCGGTTCATGGTCGTGGGGGCAGACTGGAACCGCAGATTGAGATGGTCAATCCTGCGCCGCGCAATCCGCGTGGATCTTCACATGCAGGTGGATGAGGTCATTGACCACGTGCTTGCCGAGGAATTTGAAAAAACGACCCGAGCCGTAGATGCTGCCGAATTCCGTGCGGTCGAGTTCGAGCTGGCCTTGGCCCGTGATGCGCTTGCCATCGGCGGAGGCGATCACGACGGGAAACTCGATGGGTTTGCTGACCCCGCGCAGGGTGAAATTTCCGCGCAGCAGATAGTTCGGGCTGCCCGGAGTGCAGGCCTCGATGGGCAGGGCTTCGGTCGCCACGAAGGTCGCGGTGGGATGTTTTTCCACTTCGAAAAAATCGGCATCCCGCAGATGGCGGATGAGCATGGAATTCATCGCGGAATCCGTGATGTCCTCACAGGCGATGCTTTGGAGATCGATGGTGAATTCCGCAGATATCAATTTCCCTTCCGCCAACACGACGCTGCCGGATGATAACTTCACCGTGCCGCTGTGATGATTGAAGAGATTGCGGCCGGTCCAGCGGATGATGCTTTCGTTAGAGTCGATATGGAAATTCCCATGAGGGACTGGTTCTTTTGGCAGATTGCCATGTCCTCTCACGGGAAACCCGGCGTCCTGCCAACCGGCGAGACCGGGCGAGAGTTCCATCACATTCATATAACCGGCCACCTTGAGTTTTCCCAAAGCAGCCTTGGAATCCTGCGATCCCTCCCCCGCTCCGTAGACGACGATGAAGGTATCTTTTTGCGGAGCCAATTCACCCACCCGATCGAGAAATGTCATTTCATAAACACATACATTGGCGGAGCCAGAGATATGCCTTGCCGCATGGACATCCTCGGGGAGGACATCGATGAGCAGATGGGGTTGACCGGACAGGATGAGTGAATTGAGCTCGTCGGCATTCATGATAGCGTGGGGTAATCCGTATATCCCTCCGGTCCCGGCGAGTAAAAGGTCGCGGGATTGGGTGCGTTGAGCGGTGCGCCGGCCTTGAAGCGGGCGGGCAGGTCGGGATTGGCGAGGAAGGAGGTCCCGAAGGCCACCGCATCGAGCGAGCCGGCGGCAATGGCAGCTTCCGCTTCCGCCGCGTCATAGCCCATGTTCGCGATCAGCACGCCTTCATAATGGGCGCGGATGGGCGTCAGGACATCGCCGGTTTGCTGTTGGAAAAAATCGGACCGCATCACGTGGAGATAGGCCAATTTGCACGCGTTGAGGCGTTGCGCAAGCCATGTTGAAAGGCCGATGGGCTCGCTGTCGATCATGCTGTTGTAACTGTTGAGCGGGGAAATGCGGACGCCCACGCGGTCGCTGCCCCAGACCGATGAAACGGCCTCAATGACCTCCAGCAGGAGGCGTGCCCGGTTTTCCACCGATCCACCGTAGGGGCCGCTGCGTTGGTTGGCGCCGTCGCGGAGGAATTCATCGAGCAGGTAGCCATTGGCACCGTGGACTTCCACGCCATCAAAGCCGGCGGCCTTGGCATTTTCCGCAGCTTTTTTGAATCCGGCGATGATACCGGGAATCTCCGAATCCGCCAATTCGCGGGGCATCACATACGGTTTCTTTCCTTCCGGCGTGTGGACCTCATCGCCGGTGATGGGGATGGCGCTGGGAGCCACGGGTTGCGCGCCGCCATTCAGCAAGGGATGGCAAGCGCGCCCGCCGTGCCAGAGTTGCAGGAAGATGCGCCCACCGGCGGCGTGCACGGCATCGGTGGTGAGCTTCCAGCCGGCGATCTGGGCATCCGAATAAATGCCCGGCTCCATCCAGAAGGAGGAATTCCCCTCCATGACCATGGTGGCCTCGGCGATGATGAGGCCTGCGCTGGCGCGTTGGGCATAATACTCGGCGATCAGCGGGCCGGGGACGTGATCCGCATCCGCCCGGCAACGGGTGAGCGGGGCCATGAGAATGCGGTTGGGGATTTCAAGCGAGCCGAGGGAGAGCGAGGAAAACAGGGATGACATGGAGATGAAATGTTGGGGAGTGGATAGATTGGGGCACCAAAGCGAGGAATCGCGGCGGTGCAAGGAAAGATGAGTGATTTTTTGATCAGTTGAGCAGTTGATTCAGGCGAGGTCGAAGAGGAGGGCTTCGGCGTCTTCGGTGGCGGTAATTGGAAGTGTCCCAGCAGTTTCTGTGCTGACGGCGTCTCCGGGTTCGAGCAGCGATCCATCGGCGGTGAGCTTGCCGGAGATGAGTTGGAGCCAGAGGCCGCGGCCGGGTTTGAGATCGTGGCTGAGTGTTTCCCCTGCCTTGAGGCGGATGCGATAGATATCCGCATCCTGCTGGATGGTGGCGGAGTTGTCACGGCCATCGGGCGAGATGACGAGCACCTTGTTCTGGTTTTCACTTTCGGCGGATGGATGCCACTCGGTGTAGGAAGGAGTGAGACCATGGGCGCGGGGCTTGATCCAGATTTGCAGAAAATGGGCAGCCTCGCTGCGGGAAGGATTGAACTCCGAGTGGGCCACGCCCGAGCCCGCGCTCATGAGTTGGATCTGCCCGGGCTTGAGCTGGCGGCCATTGCCCATGCTGTCCTTGTGCTCCAGCGTCCCTGCAACAACATAACTGAAGATTTCCATGTCGCGATGCGGATGGGTGGGGAATCCACCGCCTGCTGCGACGCGGTCCTCATTGATGACGCGCAGACTGCGGAATCCCATGTGATTGGGATCATAGTAATCGGCAAAACTGAAAGTGTGGTGGCTATCGAGCCAGCCGTGATTGGCATGGCCGCGATCGGAGGACTTGCGAAGGTTCGTTTTCATTACGGAAACATCCTTCCATGTTCCGGCGATTTCATCCAATACCACTTGCCTTGATAGTTCATGCGTTGCGGTTATGAACTTGCGGATCGTTTGCGGACGGGTCAGGCTGCTGGCAAGCAATGGAATTCCACCAACTTCGATACTTCGTGGCCGCGGCCGAGGAAATGAGCATGTCGCGCGCTGCCGAACGGGTGCATGTATCGCAACCTGCGCTCAGCCGACAGATCGCCTTGTTAGAGGAAGAGATCGGCGTGTTGTTGTTCGACCGCATCCGCAAGCGCATTCACCTCACGGAGGCGGGCGGATTTTTTCTGACCAAGGCGCGCCAGCTTCTTTGCGATGCCGAGTCCGGCATCCAGCAGGTGCGCGAGCAGTTTGGTGGCGAAAG
>JALOTR010000010.1 GCA_025457805.1 Akkermansiaceae bacterium
GCCGTTTGCCCTGAGTCCGAAACGTTATGCAAGGACGACCACGGCCGCGCACGAACTGGCCAACTCCATCATCTGCACCTCGGGCATCATCCACTATGCGGATAGCCCCGATGTCTATCAGAGCCTGCCGGAAGATGTCGTGAATGTTCTGCGCGATGCCCCTGCTCGCTGGGACGAAACCCGCTGCCTGACCGCGGATCCGGGCCGCATCGCCATCTTCGCCCGGCGCTCTGGAACCCGCTGGTTCATCGCTGGCATCAGCGGCTCTGAGGATGCCCAATCCTTCACTCTCGACCTCGCAGCCTTCGCCATGCACCCGCGCCGGACACTCATTCATGAAGGCGATGACGCTGTCATGAAACTCATCTCCAAGTCCATCAGCACAGCCCCCCATTTTCAGTATTCGATCCCGCCGCGGGGTGGGTTCGTGCTCCGTCTCGACCATTGAATGCCTGCGTTTGGAAAACGCCGGAGATTTTTCCGAAAAAATTTCAGTTTCCCTGTCAGGTAGCCTGCGGTGGTGACACTTCCAATTGAAAGACGTCTTCCCGACAACCCTCAACCAACCCAATCCATGAAACCCAGACAATCCAACCGTTACTTCCGTCCATCGCAGATCGCCACGCTTTTCCTGACCACCACTGCGCTCAGCTCATCTGCTATCGCAGGCGATGTTTTCTGGGATGGCTCTGCCGACAACAACTGGAACAACACCGACAACTGGGATGCAGGCCGCGTGCCTTCCAAAGCGTTTGATTTCGACAACGCGATCATCAACACGCTCACCAATTTTCCAGTCATCACAGCCACGATCGCCGCAACCCCCGCGGACATCAAAATCGGCACCGGTGGTGGCAATACGGGACGGGTGGATCACAATGCCGGCTCGGCCTCAGCGGGCGATGGGAATTGGTCGGTCATCGGAGAATTCGGAGGAAACGGAACCTACAACCTTGCGGATACCAGCGCGTCCGGTGGAACTCTAACAGGCTTCGGCACGGGCAGCGGCAGTTTCACGACACAACGTCTCTATGTCTCGCGCGAAGGCACTGGTGAGATGGCGGTGAATACCTCGGGTGAAGTGAAAGTGTTCAACGACATGTATATCGGCAATGGCGGAACCGGCACGCTCAAGTGGGACGCCGGCACCTTGAACCGGAATGGTGATGGTGGCTGGATGGTCGTCGGAAACGACGGCGGCTCGAACGATGGCAACGGCACCTTCAACATCAACGGCGGCACCATCAACGCCGCCAACGATACCATCGTGGGACTCAACAGTGGATCCACAGGAAATCTCAATCTAACAGGCGGCACCTACAATGCCGGCGGCATGTGGGTCGGCCGCGATGGCGGCACCGGCACATGGACGGTCGCTGGTGCGAACACGGTGCTCAACTCCAGCGGAGAGGTTTATGTGGGCGGAAACTCAGGCAGCTCCGGGACGCTCGAAATCAACTCCGGCACGGTTGCGCTTAACAACTGGGTCAACGTCGGTCGCGATGGTGGTACCGGCAGCCTTGAAATGACCGGCGGCTCGCTCTCGGTGGAGCGTGCATTGCGCATCGGTTTCGGAACGGGCGGCAGCGGCACACTCACCCTTTCCGGCGGCGCCCAAGTCAATGCGGCTACTGTCAGCGAGGTGGTCGTCATCGGCGGAGACAAGGGAAATGGAAGCGCCACGGTGACCGGCACAGGCACTCTCCTCAAATCAAACGGCGAGTTTTACGTCGGCAATGATGATGACAGCGTTGGCGAACTCACGGTGAGCGGCGGAACGGTCGAGTCCGGTTCATGGTTTGGAATCGGACGCAATGGCTCCACCGGAACACTCACGATCAATGGCACCGGTGTGGTCAATCAAGGAGTCTCGGATTCCGGCACCCGCATCGAGTTGACGAATTTCAACAAGGCCACCACCGCCACGCTCAATCTGGATGGCGGCACGCTGACCACCAACGGCATCATCAGCGGCTCCACCGGAACCCGCGCGGTGTTCCTCAATGGCGGTGTGCTCAAACCGCGGATCGACAATGATTTCTTCCTGGAGGGAATGAGCAATGTCACCATCAAGGCCGGTGGCGCGCTCATCGATACCGATTCCAAAAACATCGCCATCAACCAGTCGATGGTCGGCATTCCGGGCGATGGTGGCCTCAGCAAATCCGGTGACGGAATCCTCTATCTCAATGGCAACAACACCTTCAACGGAACCACCACGGTCAGTGCTGGCGAACTCGCTGGCACGGGCTCGTTGAGCGGTGCGCTTGTGGTGCAAAGCTCCGGAACCATTTCACCCGGTGATGACTTCGGCGCTTTCGCGGCGGGAAACAGCACGATTGCCGGAACATATCTTTGTGACATCGACGGCAGCGACAGTGATCGACTCAATGTCACAGGTCTGTTGGATCTATCGTCCGCGACGGATACGCTGGATTTCCTGGAATCCGGTGCCGGTGCGACGCTGCCGGTCTATGTCATCGCCAGCTATACCACGCTCACCGGCACATTTGATTCAGTCAACAATCTGCCGCCTGGTTATTCATTAGACTATACTTACAACAGCGGAACCCAGATCGCGATCACACGTCCGCTCACCGCTTATGAAAGCTGGCTTGCCACTCATTTCCCCGGCGAGACGAACCCTGCCATCATCGGGGTCGATGCCGATCCGGATGGCGATAGCCAGCCGAACAAAGTGGAGTTCGCACTCGGTGGAACTCCGGATGACGCAGCGGACAACGCCAAGATCCATGTCCTCACAGAAGACAGCAACGATGCCGGCACGGCGAAGGAATTGCTGCTGACGATTGCCGTGCGCGACGGCGCGGGTGCAGACCCGGTCTTCGCCCCAGCATCCGGCGGCAATCCCACCGCGACGCAGGACGGCGTGACTTATACCATCCAGGGTGGAGCGGATCTCAGCTTCACCGGCACCGTATCGGTCGTGGATCCGGTCACCACCGGCCTCGCCGCCGCGCCTGCCGGATATGAATATCGGACATTCAGTCTCGATGGCTCGGATGGACTGCCCAACAAGGGATTCCTGCGTGTGGCGATTTCTCCTTGAATCCGGTCACGCGGGCGATTCAACCTTTGCTCGCATCTTGTATCCGGGGCTTCCGCCCTGTGAAGCACCCAACTTCACATTTCCATCCAAGCCATGATCCAGAGTATCGTCGTCCTCGGCGCAGGCAGCGCGGGCCTCATTGCCGCTTTGTCCCTGAAGAAAAAGATCCCTCAACTGCGAGTCACCATCGTCCGAAGTCCTGACATCGGAGTGATCGGTGTGGGGGAGGGGACGACTCCGAATTTCCCTCGTCACATCTTCGAGTATCTCGGCATCTCCCGCCGGCGCTTCTATGAACTCGCGGAGCCGACCTGGAAGCTGGGCATTCGTTTCCTCTGGGGCTCGCGCGGCCGCTTCGATTACACGTTTGGCAAACAAATGGACAGCCACTGGGCGGATCTGCCAAGGCCCAATGGATTCTATTGCGACGATGAGTTTTCCTCGGTCGATGAGCCCGCCGCCTTGATGCGTGAGGGCATGGTGTTCCCTCGCCAGTCCGGTGGCGCACCTGACATCAAGCCGTGGCACGCCTTCCACATCGAAAACGAAAAATTCGTGGCCATGTTGGAAACGATCGCCCGTGAGGCAGGGGTGGAATTCATCGACGGGCGGGTGGACCACACGGAAGCCGGGCCGGAGGGGATCGCCGCCCTTCACTTGGAGGATGGCCGCCGGGTCGCAGCGGATTTTTTCGTGGATGCGAGCGGTTTCCGCAGTGAGTTGATGGGCAAGGCGCTGGGTGAGCCTTTCGAGGATTTCCGCCGCACGCTGTTCTGCGATCGCGCGGTGGTGGGCGGTTGGTCACGCGGGGAGGAGCCGATCCTTCCCTACACCACAGCCGAACAGATGGACGCGGGATGGTGTTGGCAGATCGAACACGAACATCATATCAATCGAGGTTATGTCTATTCCTCGGATTTCATTTCGGATGAAGATGCGGCTGCCGAGTTCAAACGCAAGAATCCCAAAACACCTGACTCGCCGCGGGTCGTGAAATTCCGCAGCGGATGTTACAAGCGCATGTGGGTCGGCAATGTGGTGGCCATCGGGAATGCCGGCGGCTTCGTCGAGCCACTCGAAGCGACTGCGCTGATGATTGTTTGTTCGCATTGCCAGACGATGGTGGACTTCCTGCTCCACTGCCAACTGGAGCCCACGCCCTCCATGCGCGATCTATACAACGATCTCACCCGTGCGACCTGGCACGACATCCGTGATTTCCTCGGTCTTCACTACAAGCTCAACACGGCGCTGGACACACCGTTCTGGCAGCATTGCCGGAAGGAAACCGATCTCTCAGGCATTCAGGCGATGCTGGATTTTTATCAGGAAAACGGGCCCACCGGCTTCTGCCGTTATCGCATGCCTCGCAGCCAGAGTGATTTCGGGATCGAAGGATACTTCGTCATGCTGGTGGGAAACCAGGCACCGCACCGCAGGAAATTGCAGCCCACACCGGATGAACTGGCCCGCTGGCAAGCACACCGCGCCGCCCACATTGCGAGTGCCAAGCGCGGGATCCCGGTCAAGGAAGCCCTCCAATACGTCCGCCATCCCGGATGGAAATGGAACGAAGAGATTCCGCGGTGAATCTGTGGTTGGAGTTCAACTCCATCATTCATCTCCCGCTGGAGCAGTGGCTTCTGCGAGTTTCAGCACCTCAAAGAAGGCGGGTTTGGGTTTGAAATTTCTATCAAAGAGCAAGGGGTGATTGGTGCGGCCGCGGATGGGGAAGTGGTTGAGCCAGGTGTGGCCATCATACAGGCCCCAGAAGGTGACGCGGGTGATGGACTTGCGGTGACGCAGGTATATGGCGAAGAGATCTGCGTAACGTTGGGCAAGCTTTTGCTGGATCTCGGCGGGAAGGCCTCCGGTGTAGGGATTGAGGGAGGGATCGGATTTTTCCCGGCGGTTGATATCGGCAATGCCGGCCGGCCCGTAGGAGGGCAGGACATCGACATCGAGTTCCGTGATGATCACTTTGAGGCCGAGCGCGGCGAAGTCCTTGATGGTTTGCTCCACTTGTTCGTTGGAAGGTTCATCGAGTTGGAAATGCGATTGGGTTCCCACGCCATCGATGGGCACGCCACGATCAAGCAAGCCACGCAGAAGCTTGACGCAATTTGCCCGCTTGCGGGGGTCTTCGAGCCCGTAGTCGTTATAGTATAACTCCGCATTGGGATCCGCCTCTTTGGCGAAACGGAAGGCGTGATCGATGAAATCCTCGCCGATGATTTCTTTCCATGGCGAATCGCGCAACGGATCGGATCCGCCATCGGAGAGGGCCTCGTTGACGACATCCCAGCCTTTGACCTTGCCCTTGTAGTGGCCTGCGACGGCCTGGATGTGTTCGCGCATGCGGGCGAGGAGTTGATCGCGGGTTGCTGGTTTTCCTGATTCACCCTCAAAAACCCAGTCCGGAGTCTGGCTGTGCCAAACGAGGGCATGGCCGATGAGTTTCATTCCATGTTTGCTGGCGTATTCCACATAGGCATCCGCATCGCGGAAGTTGAAGACGCCGGGCCAGGGATGCAGCGATTGCCATTTCATCTCATTCTCCGCGGTGACCGATGAGAAGTGCCGTGCGGCGAAGTCGCTGCTGGCGGCATCCATGCCATTGACCTGCCGGCTGCTGAGTGCCACGCCGATGAGGAAATCATCTGCAAAGGCATCGCGGAGGGTGCTTGCGGGCTTGTCATTCGGTCCCGGCACGATGGGAGCGGCGGATGCTTTCGCAGGATCCGGCGGCGCCGCCTCGTCTTCCGCTGCGCTGCTGATCCCTGAGGAAAGGGTGAGAAATACACAGAACACCGGGATCCAGCGGGACAGATTCACAAACATGGATCACTTACGTACTGCCGGATTTTGTTAGAGCAACGGCTTTCGTGTGGGGCATTCTAAAAACAAATGCTTCACGATACCCGACCATTTGTGGCCAACTACTAAATCTGCCATAGTTTTCCGGTTGACGCTACCAGTGGTATGGGTAAGATCGCAGCCGTTGTTCCCCACCGGCCTTCATGCGTTGCGTCCAATGCGGCTCCCAGAAAGACAAAGTCCTCGACTCCAGGTCCTCCAAAGATGGGACCACGATTCGTCGTCGTCGGGAATGCTTGCAGTGTGGCTACCGTTACACGACCTACGAGCAGATCGAGCGCACCGAGCTGCGCGTGGTGAAGCGCGATGGCACGCGCGAGGCGCTCAACCGCGAGAAGCTGATGAGCGGCCTGGTCAAAGCCTGCGAAAAACGGCCCGTGCCGATGGACCGGCTCGACCGCGCGGTGGAGGAAATTCTAACAGAGCTTCACAAGGACCACCTCAGCGAGGTTCCCTCCAACATCATCGGCACGAAGGTGATGGACAAGCTGCACCAGATCGATCCGGTGGCGTATGTGCGCTACGTTTCGGTTTACCGGCAGTTCGACGATGTGAACGAGTTCATCCAGGAGATCCAATCGCTGTCCCGGCGAGCGACTCGTGATCCCTTCCAGCGCAAACTTTTCAAAGATTGATTTTTTCCAGCCAGCCAAGCAGTTCCCCCTGAAACCCCAGACTCTCATTCCGCACCGGCCCATTCCTTTTCTGTGATTTCCCTCATCGGCAACCGCCCCGCCTTACAAATCGGACGCTATCAAGTGATCGACTACGACACTGCGTGGCTGGACGATGCCTTGCGCCGGGCAGCAAGGGCGGCGGATCATGAGGATTTCCCGTTCGTGGAGGATATCCGGAATGGGATCGAGCAGTATTTGGAAACCAAGTGCCCGCTCAAGTTGCTGCATCTGGACGATCTGTATGACCGCATGCGCAAGATGCTGGTGAAGATCGGCTGCGTGAAGATCGCGGAGAAACTGGAGCCGCTCGCGCCGCCGGTGACGGTCTCGCTGGTGCGGGCCGCGATGGAGGCGGGCAATGGTTTCGAACTGGCATTCTTCGAGACCCTGCGCAGCGAGCTGGCGGACCTGCGGTCGGCAGGAGCGGAGGAAATCCGCTTCACCGGCCTCAAGGAAAGCACCTTGATCCTGCGCGGGACTTCCAAGTGGAACAAACAATGCTCGGTGCTTCTCTCCGAGATCGAGGCTTTCATCCAGGCATGGGATCGCGAGCAGCCGACCGACGAGCGCCCCCTGCGCCTCTGCATGGAAAGCGGCGGCTGATTTTTCCCGGACTTGTTATCTTCCGCGCTTGGGTTGGGTGAAGGCCGGGGCGGAAACGTGGTCGCGATAAGCCTCTCCGGCGGGTGTGAGTGAACCGTCCTTGCGTTGCAGCGCGCGGCAGTCTTCCACCCAATTGTAGAGGGCGTAGCGTTCCACGAAGGGCGTCTCGTCGAGCATTTTGATCATCGCGGTGATGGCGGCCTTTTGCTGGCGCTCGTTCGGGTCGGGGGCCGTGGTCCAGTTGGCACCATTGTTCCACTCGGTGATCCAGAGCGGGCGCTGGACGCGATCGTGAACGCCTTTGAGAAACCGATAAAATTGCTCCGCCGCGCCCTTGGCATCGCCGGGATCCGCGGTGGCGCGGTAGTAGTGAACGGGCACAAAATCGACTCGCAGCTTGGCCTTGTCCGCCTTGTCCATGAATTCGTAAAGCCAGTTCAAGCCGCCATCCGATGGAGCGGGCGCTCCGAGGCGCAGGCCGGTGGCAAGCAGGTCCGGCCAGGCGGAAATCGCCTCATCCACAGTCATTTTTGCCTGGTCCGGGCGATCCGGCTCATTGAAGCCAAGCAAGTGGGTGGAGCCACGGGTTTTCCAATTCTGATTGAGCCCCGGCCACCAGCGGTTCTGGCGGATGGGCACGTATTCGAGGTCGGGAGATGAATTGGTGGAAATGTTCCAATCATAAAACCACGCCACGTTGAGGTTCTTGGCGATGGCTCCGGCGATGCCCTTTTTGTTCACCCAGCGCCAGGGGAAGATGCGAACAAAGCGGACCTCCTTGTCGAGACCGGGCGGGAGATCCTCGATGACCAAGTCGTGATCCTGCGCCACGTAGTTGCGGCTGATGCCCGTGCCGTTTTCCTTGCTGGCGATGGTGACGGAGTAACCGCGTTTGATGTGGAGCGAACTGATGTTTCCCTTCATCTTGCCGAGCTTGGACTCGTCGTAGGAAACATGGGCCTGCAGTGGCATCGATTCCCCGGCCATCGATTTCCCGGACCAAGCAGTCACCGCCGGAAAATCGGCAGGGTGGGGGATCACGACGGCACCATCGCCATATTGCACCACCCGGATGTTGGTTCCAAGCTCCGCAGGTTTTCCCGAGACGGTCATCCGTTTGAGAAACCGGGAAATGACCTCCGAAGGGCGGATTTTGTCGAAAAACAACCACGCGTCCGGTGAGGAAAACAGGAATGTGCTGCCTGCCACCGGATCGCCCGTGCCGGTGATGTGAAGTTCCATCGGTTCGCCGAGCGGCACGACCTGCTGGGTCAGCGTGGCCACCGAGCGGGAGGGGTAATCGCGGCGCGACGTGAGCGGCCTGGCGGACTTGGTGGCGGTCGGGGCCTTGCTGGCCGCTTCGAGAGCCCGGAGATAAGTCTGATCCGCCGGGCTGAAATTCGCGAACGGCACCTCGAAGCTCTTCCCATTCGGCCCGCGCAATACCACCCCGCCCTTTTCCATGCCCACAAACTCCGCTTCAAGCGGCTCCGGAATGCCCACGAAGGACCAAGGACGCGCCTCGGTGTGAGCCACACCAAGCAGCAAACCCAGCAAGGCCAGATACAATGAAACGGAAGTTTTTTTCATGGTCGAATGGATGGGAAGCAAGCACCGGATTCCAACCCGACCGCAACCAAAAGCAAAGCGGGTGAACCACGAGCGAAATAGACTACGCAGGAAATCCGGGACTTCCACGCAAACCCAAGCCCACCCCCTTAAAGTGGGGCAAAGTTTGCTGACAAATTTGAAGAATTCCGCGAAATGATTAAAAGTTTTTAAATTTCCGGATTGTCATACTTTGGAATAGCTGATAGTGAACGCCACTGTAATGAGCACACAGCCAAATCCTTACAAGCACGGCGCGGCGTCAGCCCCTTCTTCCTTTCAACCCGTCACCACGCGGACAGCCCTGCCAATGGGTCGGATTTTTTCAATTTTCTGCCTCACACTCGGTATCGCCCACGCCGACTTCTTCGGGGATTTCACCTACGAGGACATGGGTGAGACGATCACCATCACCGACTATCCGACCACCGCGACGGGCCCCGTGGAAATCCCCGCCAGCATCCCGGTGGGCGAGGACCCGGTGGTGATGAAACCCGTCACGGCAATCGGCACCCAAGCCTTTGCCCAGTGCTCGCTCATCACCAGTGTGATCGTCCCGGAAGGGGTGGTCTCGATTGGCAGTGGGGCTTTCCTGGGATGTTCCGCAATGAGCAGTGTCTCGCTTCCGGCTAGCCTCCAGAGCTTGGACACCCAGTCATTCTACCAGTGCCTCAGCCTTACAAGCATCACGCTCCCTTCGGGTGTGACCGTGCTTCCTGACAGTCTTTTCGACGGTTGCACCGGACTCACCAGTGTGACCTTGGGACCCAACGTCACGAACATCGGCAACTTTGCGTTCTTCAATTGCCGCTCGCTCACGGCCATCTCGCTGCCGGGAACAGTCACCTTCATCGGCACGCAGGCCTTTTCGGAATGCGTAGCGCTCCAATCGATCACGATTCCCACAAACGTCACATCAATTGGGACGCAGGCCTTTTCAGCCTGCGTAGCGCTCCAATCGATCACGATACCCACAAACGTCACATCCATGGGGGACAGCGTGTTCTCCAAATGCACAGCCCTGGCCTCGGCGACTTTGTCCGCTGGCGTTCCCGCTCTGCCTAGAACGACGTTTGAAGATTGCACGGCCTTGACGAGCGTGACGATTCCGGAAGGGGTGATAGAATTGGGAGTAGCCGCATTTCGCCGCTGCACGGCTCTCACATCTGTTTCCCTTCCAGCAAGCATGACGAGTGTAGCGACCGATTCTTTCTCACGTTGCACATCCCTTACTTCCATTAACGTCCATCCCTCAAATCTCAGCCTCAGCTCATTAGGCGGAGTCTTGTTCAACAAAACCCAAACCCTCTTGCGCACTTATCCCGCAGGGATCACGGGACCCTACGCGGTGCCATCCTCGGTCACGCAAATCGGAGCAAGCGCCTTCCGGTTTGGAAATGTGGGAAGTGTAACGATCCATTCGGGCGTCACCTTGATCGGCTTGGAAGCATTCGGAAGTTGTCCCCAGCTCACCGCTATCACCGTTGATCCTGCGAACCCATCTTTCCAAAGCAATAACGGGGTCCTGCTGAACAAAAGCGGCACCACCTTGCTCTCGTATCCAACGGGTCGTGCGGGTGCCTACACCATTCCAGCCGGTGTAACCACAATCGGCGCTGCGGCCTTCCGCAGCAGCCAACTTACGGCGGTGACCATTCCGGCTTCCGTAACCACGCTTAACACCGATTGCTTTGCCACATGTCCCTTATTGGTGTCGGCCACATTTGAAGGAAATGCGCCAACCACCCTTGGAGCTCGGATTTTCGCGAACGCAGCACCAGGTTTCAAGGTCCGCTTTAATCCGGGAGCCGTCGGATTCACCGTTCCCACCTGGCAAGGCTACCCGTCAGAAGAACTCGGCAGCACGAGCCCGGTGGCGGCCTGGTTGATCGCGAACAGCCTCCCAGCCAATGCGGATCTGAATTCGGATGACAATAACGACGGCGTGAACCTTCTCATGGCTTACGCCCTGAATCTGGACCCCAACCTCAACCTCAGCGGCAGCCTGCCCCAGCCCTTGCTGGAAAATGAAGCGCTCTCCCTCAGTTATTACTCCGGAGCTGCCGGGGTCACCTACGTGGTGGAAACTTCCAACGATCTCTCATTCTGGACCACCCAGGGCGTGACCATTTCCCAGCCGAATGTGAATCAGGTCCGCACCGCCAGCGTGCCCGTCAGCGATGGAAGCCGCTATCTGCGCCTCAAGGTGAGCAACTGACGGAGCCGCTTTCCCCGGTCGGGGGCTTGACCCGGGCGCGCTGCCGTGCAAGCTCCGCGCCCGATGATTTCCGTCCAAGCCTTGCGCGTTGAATTCGGCGCCCGCGTCCTTTTCAACGACCTTTCCTTCTCCGTCCAGCCGCGCGAGCGCATCGCCTTCGCCGGTCACAACGGTGCCGGCAAATCCACGCTCATGAAATGCGTGGCCGGGATCATCCGCCCCAGCGCCGGACAAATCCACGCGCCCAAGGGCACCCGAATCGGCTACCTGCCGCAGGAAGGCATCCACGTCCGTGGCCGCACGCTGTGGCAGGAAACGGAATCCGCCTTCGGCGAAACGATGGCCCTCTCGGAAAAAATCGACCGCCTCTCCGCCGAACTCACCAAACTCGATCCACGTTCCTCGCCCTACGGAGACCTGTTGGAGGAAATCGGCGAACTCGAACTCTTGCTCGATTCCACCGACCCCGCCCGCATGAAGCCGCGGATCGAATCCGTGCTCAAAGGTCTCGGTTTCCAGACGAAGGATTTCACCCGCGATTGCTCGGAGTTTTCCGGTGGCTGGCAGATGCGCATCGCGATGGCAAAACTCTTCCTGCAAGAGCCCGAAGTACTTCTGTTAGACGAGCCGACGAACCACCTCGACATCGGCACGCAGATCTGGGTGGAGCAATATCTCATCAACTATCCGGGAGCGATTTTACTCATTTCCCACGATCGCGCCCTGTTGGATACGCTCTGCACCCGCACCATCGCCTTCGCCCATGGACGTGCTGAAGAGTATGCGGGAAATTTCTCTTACTTCGAGCGCGAGTCGGTGCTGCGCAAGGAAATCCAGCTCAAGCAATACGAAGCCCAGCAACGCGAGATCAATGAAATCCAGCGTTTCATCGATCGCTTCCGCGCCTCGGCCAACAAGGCCACGCTCGTGCAATCGCGCATCAAGATGCTCGCCAAAATCGAGCGCATCCCGCAACCCGAGCGTGATGATGCCGTGATGAATTTCAAATTCCCGCCACCACCGAACTCCGGCCACATGGTGGCCAAGCTCGAAGGGGTTTCGAAGAGTTATGGGCCATTGAATATCTTCAGCGGCTTCGATTTCGAGATCAACAAGGGCGAGAAATTCGCCATCGTCGGACCGAATGGCGCGGGAAAATCCACCTTCTGCCGCCTCATCACCGCACAAGAGGAACCGGACGCCGGCGCGCATGCCTTCGGCCACAAGGTTGCCACCTCGTTCTTCTCGCAAAACCACGCGGACGAACTCGACCCGGAAATGACCGTGCTCGAGACCGTGGAAGCCGCCGCCTCCCGAGATGCCGCACCGCATGCGCGGAATCTGTTAGGCTGCTTCCTTTTCCGCGGTGATGATGTCTTCAAAAAAGTCGGTGTGCTCTCCGGCGGCGAGCGCTCCCGCGTGGCACTCGTTTGCATGTTGCTGCGCCCGGCGAATTTCCTCATCCTCGACGAGCCGACGAACCACCTCGACATGCAATCGCAGGACGTGCTCCAGCGCGCGCTCATCGACTATCCCGGCAGCGTGATGATCGTTTCCCACAACCGGAATTTCCTCGATCCCCTCGTCACCAAAACCATCGAGTTCCAGCCCGGCCGCCAGCCGATCCTCTATGCGGGAAATATCACATATTATCTCGAAAAATCCGCCGAGGACGAAGCCGCCCGCAAAGGCGAGCCGAAGTTATCATCTCTCGCCGCCCAAACGCAGACTCCCAACAGCGGCTCCTCACGCCAGTCCATTCCCGGCGTGAACCGCAAGGAACAACGCCGCATCGAAGCCGAGCAACGCGAAATCCGCTCCAAGGTCCTCAAGCCGCTCGAAGTCGAATTCGAAGCCCTCGAAACCAAGATCGCCGAACTCGAAGGCGCACAAGCCACCCTCACCCAGCAACTCTCCAGCGAGGAAGTGAGCAACAACCCCGGCAAACTCCGCGAAGTCACCAACGCCGTGGACAAGCTCGCCAAAGCCCTCGAAACCAGCTACTCCCGCTGGGGCGCCCTCTCCGAAGAAATCGAACGCCTCCGCAAAAAACTCGGCATCGAAAGCTGAAGCGGCTCCTATCTCCGTCCGGACTACGCCAACGGCGTGAACGTCGATAGCGAAGGGTGCCGGACCAAGGGCCGGCACCCTGGTAAAATGCCCGTCCATACCCCGCGCCCCAAC
>JALOTR010000473.1 GCA_025457805.1 Akkermansiaceae bacterium
GCTGGACGGGTTTGCGAACAACATCCGCAACGGTGATCTGGTGACGGTGCGGAGCGGGCCGCTGCGGATTCCCGCGGGTGGGCTGCCCGGGCCTCGCGGGGACGGGGTTCCTTCGGCGTTTGGGATTGTGATTCCGTTCACGATTCATTCGCACTTGTTGCCAAGTTGTTAACAATTTCGGTGAGCAGGAAATCCGATGCCAAGTCTGCGGTTTTTTTCCAAAATTCTTGTTCGGTTTCTTGCGATCGCTTTGCAGATTTTGCTCGCCGACAGCTTGTGAATAACTTGTGTGAACTTTCTGAAACCGCCCATTTTGAGGGCATTTTCAGCGCTTTTCCGACGCTTTTCCGGGCGTTGAGCGCAAGCGGCACAGGGTATCATGCAGCAAATGCACACCGGAGGGGGCGCATTCCGCGGAAATCCGGGGCGCCGTGCTTTATTTGCGCTTTACGGGGCGACACCCTCGCGGCCCGCGCCGTGCCAGTGGTGCATCCGGCCTGTGCGCTTGCCATGCGTTTTTGCTTCACCCCCGAAGACGCCGGCCGCCACAAGCTTTCCATCAACATCATCAACGAGGATGGCGAATCGCTCGATCCGAACAACATGCCGATCGAGCCCGAGTTCGAAGTGGCGCTTCCCAAGAACGTGCCCTTCCTCACCCGCAACATCGTGATGAACCTCCAGGGACTTCGTTTCCCCGAGTCCGGCATCTACTCCATCGACATCGGTTGCGACGGCGAAATCCTCGTCCGTCTGCCACTGCGCATCGTTCAAGTGACCCAAGGTCCGAACGGTGAAACGCAAATGGCATAATGGCCTGATCGCCTGAGCCGGTAAATTCCGATTTCTCCACACGCCGCATCCCTCAGGGGTTGCGGCGTGTTTTTTGTCGCAAACTCACAGGGAGGGTTCTCGACAAAGATTCCCGCATGCCCGTGTATAGCGGGCGTGTCGGTCATCCGGATCCTCATTACCTGGCTGTTAGTGGCCATGACTGCCGCCTTTGGAGCGTCGGCCACGCCCGGGGTCGTGGTCCGGGTTTGGCAATCGCAGGACGGCCTGCCCAGCAACGTGGTGCGCTCGGTGATCCAGTCCACGGATGGCTATCTGTGGGTGGCCACGGCGGAGGGGATCGCGCGTTTTGATGGATTCGAATTCGAGCTGATCGAACCCGACGATCAACTGAGGCGCTATCGATTGGCGTATTCGCGATTGTTTGCCACTTCGGGAGGCCGGGTCTGGGCGGCCACGTATCAGGGAGGTTTGCTCGTCTCGCAGGGGAAATTGCTCAAGTCCATCCTCAACGACAAGCGGAAGCCGAATCCGCCCATCGTCACCCAGTTGGTCGAGGATAAATCCGGAGCGGTGTGGTTCCGCCGCGGAGTGGAAACCGGGCGAATCGGCGACGACGGCAGTCTTTTGGAAACCGCGCCGAGCGATGAAGTCGAGAAACTGATGGAAGAGGACCTTCGCCTCCAAAAGGAAAAGGGGCGGACCATGGAGAGCGGCTCCAATCCCATCCTCAAGGACGCGGCGGGGCGGATGTGGACGGCGGGCTCGGCGGGCGGATTGACGATTTCAGAAGAAGGCCGGCCATTGATCGCAGTGGAGTTTCCGCAGCGTGGCAAATCGTTTGGCGTCAACGAAATGATGCTGGATCGTGAGGGAAACGTCTGGGTGGCCTCGCCCGTGAACGGCCTGGCCCGCGTGCGCCATGCGCGGGTGGAAGTTCCGGACATCGATGGCAATCTGGTGGAGCGTTCCTTTTCCGCCTTGCTGGAAGACCGCTCTGGAGCTTGGTGGATCGCCAATCGCCGCGGCGGGATGATCCGTTGGACGCCCGGAGAAACCCAGCGCATTGATTTCACCTCGCCTGCCGCCCGTGCCTTCCGTCCGGCAGCGGCATTGTTTGAGGATCGCGATTCCCGGCTTTGGGTGGCCTCACGGGATGGCAGCGTGTTTTTGCGGGAAAACGGCAATTTCAATCCCCAGTTCACGAAAACCCAGGTGCCGTCCAAAGTCCGGTCCATCACGCAGGACACGTCCGGCACCATCTGGTTTGGCGGGACACAGGGGCTGGCTTCGCTTTCGAATGGACAGGTGCGCCAGTTCAAAAAGGAGGATGGCGTCCCGAATCTCGACCTGACCGTGGTGCAATCCTTCCCGGGTGGCGGCATCCTGGCAGGCAGCTCGAATGGCCAGGTCTTGTTGGGTGATTTCACCGGGTTTGCCACCATTGCCTCGCCGGATGTCACCAATCATCAGTCCGTCTCCGGGATTCTTGCCGTCTCATCCAAGGAAGTCTGGGTCGCCACTCTCGGCAGCGGGCTGCACCTCTGGAATGGCGAATCGTGGTTGAGCTTCGGGGCGAATGATGGTTTGCCGGACATGCGTCTTACCTGTGTCCTTCTCGATGCGAGGAACCACATTTGGCTCGGCTCGCTGGGCGGCATCATCCGCGCCGAACGGGGTGAGCTCTTGGCCCGTTTCCGCTCTCCGGAATCCGTCGTGCATTGGCTGAGACTGGATCACACCGATGGTCTTCCCTCACGCGAATGCATCGGGGGGTTCCAACCCACGGGGTGGCGTGCCAAGGATGGCATGTTGTGGTTTCCCACTGGCGGCGGCGTTGTCCGCGTGCGGCCGGATTTGGTGGAGCGAAACCGCGTCGCCCCGCCCATTTACCTCCAGTCAGCAAGGGCAAACGGGGTCCTTCACACCGCCAGCGTCGGTCCCGTCACGACTGATCCGGGACGGGCGAGATTGGAGTTCCGATTCGTCGGCCTGAGTTTCAGCGCGCCGGAGAAAACCACCTACCGCGCCCGCCTCAAGGGGCTCGATGATTCGTGGCGCGAACTTGGAAACCAGCGCGTCGCCGCCTTCGAGGCAGTGCCGCCCGGCAAATACACCTTCGAGGTCATGGCTGTGAATGGCGATGGCGTGCGCAGCATTGAGCCCGCCCGCGTCCCGGTCATCGTCAATCCCCATCTCTGGCAGACCGCGTGGTTTTACCTCACAACCAGCGCGCTCGTTCTGTTAGGTGCGGCCGGCGTCGGGTGGTTCGGTGCCCGCCTGCGCATGAAAACCCGCATCCATGAACTCAAGATCCGCAGCGCCCGGGAGGCCGAACGCTCGCGCATCGCCCGCGATCTCCATGACGACCTCGGGGCCAGCCTCACGGAAATTTCCATCCTCGCCGCGCTCGCCGCCGAAGATGCGGAGAAAACCCCGCTCCATCCCTCGCTCGATCAACTCTCCGCCAAAGCCAAACACGTCGTCAGCTCGCTTGATGAAATCGTCTGGGCCGTCAATCCCCGCGAGGACACGCTCCGCTCGCTCGTCGAATACCTCACCGCCTTCGCCCGCGAGTTTCTCGACATCGCCCGCATCCCGCTGCGGGTGGATGTGGGCCCGGAAATTCCCGATCATCCGCTCATCGCTTCCCAAAGACACTGCATCTTCCTCGCTGCCCGCGAGGCACTCAACAACATCGTCAAACACGCCGAAGCCAGCGAAGTCCACCTCCATGCCTCCGTTTCCCACCAGCGCCTCGAAATCGCCATCAGCGACAACGGCCGCGGATTCGAGCCCGACTACGCCGCCGGTGGCAATGGCCTCGGGAACCTGCGCGCCCGCATGCAGGAAGCGGGTGGCGATTGCCGGATCGAAACCCGCCGCAGCCGCGGAACCGCGGTTTTCCTGACTCTTCCCTTGCACAGTCCCGCCAAACCCGTTTCTTAAGCCCCATGCCCGCTGCCAAGGACCCGATCATCGATGTCGCCATCGTCGAAGACAATGCCGCCCTCGGCAACGGACTCCGCAAGATCGTGGAATCCGCATCGGATTTCCGCTGCGTCGGCGTCTGGACCACGGCCGAGGATGCGCTCAAGAAAATCGATGCCTTCCGCCCGCAGGTCGTCCTCATGGACATCAACCTGCCCGGCATGTCCGGCAGCGAGGCCACC
>JALOTR010000474.1 GCA_025457805.1 Akkermansiaceae bacterium
AGAGATTCTTTCAAAATTATTAAAAAATACTGATGGTTTTCAGGTTGATATTTGATAGTTGCAAAAATTATGGGAATCCTTACCTTGATCTGGCCGTGACCTCTAAAAAAATCCTCAACTTGCCATGCGTCCTCGGACTGTTGGCGCTGTCTCCATCGCTTGTGCATGGATGGCAGCCGGGCGTAATTCCGGCAGCTCCCCAGCGCATGCAAAGCACCGGCTTCGCAGTGAACAATTTCGATCGCAACGACGTGGTTGCCTTCTGGCATGCGGTTTACAAGGCCTCGGAGGGATACGAAAAACGGGTCGACTGGACAGGAAACTACACGGGCAATCCCGGCAAGACCTCGGCTGTTTTCGCGCAGGACATCGAGCGCCGGCTGAACTTTTTTCGCGCGCTTTGCGGCGTCCCGCCTTTTGCAAAGGTCAATCAAAAGAGCCGCCTCGTCGTGAAGTCGAGCGATCCCCACAAACCGCAGCCTACCATGACCAAAGAGGAAGCTGCGCAGGAAGCCGCCTTGATGCTGGTGCGGAATTTCGACCCCGTCACTGGCAATGACCCCGCGATCACCCACGATCCATCGCCTGCCCTGATTGGTTGGACCAAGGCCGCTTGGAATGCCAACGCCAATGGCAACCTCGCATTCGGCGTTTACGGACCCGGAGCCATCACGGAATACATGGTGGAGGAACTCTCTGCCGGCACTGCCACTTCCACCTGGAACACGCTCGTCGGCCACCGCCGCTGGGCACTCTTTCCGCAGGCCACTTCATTCGGATCGGGGGACCAACCCGGTGCCTCCGCCTACAAACCGCCCACCAATGTGCTCTATGTTTTCCAGAAGGACTCAGAGCTCAAGGCCACCAAGATCAGCACCTTCACCACGTATCCAGCGGCCGGATTCTTCCCCGCCCCGGTCAATTCCCGCTACTGGTCGATCAGCCGCGAGGGAGCGGATTTCAGCTCTGCCAGCGTCCGCGTCACCGACTCCAAAGGCAAGGTCCTCCCGGTGACCGGAGTGATGGCAAACTCAAGTTATGCGGAACCCGCCTTGCTCTGGCAGGTCCCGCCTCCCGCGGCCTCCCGCTCGGTGGAAAAGGATGCGAGCTTCAAGATCAGCGTCACCGGCATCAAGGGCGATGGCATTCCCTCTTCCTATAACTATAGTGTTACTCTGATCAATCCGGATTGCATCACCTCCGATCAGAGGATTTCAGGCTCGGCCGTCGCTTCCAGCAAAAAGGACACCTTCTATCAATTCACACCGCCCTCCGGTGCGGATGCCGTTGCCGTGGCAGTCTATCAACGCTCCAAAGCACCCTGGACCGAAAACGCCGAGCCACTCGCAGGCAGCCGGATCATTGACAACACCTCATCCAGCTACAGCCTGACTGCGGATCTCGGACTGCTGGGGGCCTTCGGCGGCGTCACCGGCACGCGGGCCTATCGCCTCACCTTCCCCACGATTTACGATCTCATCCAAAGGAAGGTTCCGGACCAGTCCTTTGAGATCAACCGCGACATCCTGCCCGGCGCAGGGGCGAAACTGCGCTTTGTTTACCGCCGCGGTTACATGACCACATCCACCTCCCTGTTTGTGGAAACCAGCTCCAATGGCGGAGTGACATGGGTCCCGCTGGGCAACCCGATCCATGGAGTTTCCAATACGGTTTACGATCCCAACGTATCTTCCGCCGCCTATAGCCTGCCCGCCTCGGATGCTCCGTTGCGTGTTCGATTCCGCCTGACCACCAAGCCCGGCCAACCGCTCTACACCCACGAAGCCGCGCCGACGTCTCCGACTGGCATCTTCATTGATGACATCACCACCACCGGCTGCGACTGGCTTCTGCCAAAACGCGTCACCACCTTGCAGAAAAAGGCCACGCAATTCCGGTTCAACTCCCGCAATGCCGGGGCCAAGCTGGCCAAAGGCAGCGAGTGGCGCCTGGCACTGAGGACCAGGCTCGGCGGCAAATGGTTCCCGGATGGCCCGCTCAAGAAAATCGTCGTTCAGTAAACTTCGATCACCGATCAAACGGATCACATGGCCGGCTGCAGGAGATAGAGCCCCATGGTCGCCGCGGATGCGTCTTGGGAGGACATGCGCTTCATCTCGTGACCCGCACCCCATGAGTCGCTGAAGATGATTTGTCCTTTTTCCGTGTTGTAGCCGATGATGAGACGCATGTGGCCGCCGCTGAGCTGGCGCGCCTTGAGTCCCTCTTCAGGAAACATGCCGAGTTGAAGGGCCCACATGACCGGGACACCCTTGTTGACGTTGTCCTGAACGATCTTGATGAACTTGGCATAGGGTGCGCCCGCTCCATTGACTTCCCGGAGAACTTCCGGATCGAGGCCTTGGAACAGATAGATATAGTTATCTGTATCCAGTTGTTTTTTGCCGATCTTGCGGGCTACGGTATTGTATTTCCGCATGAAGCTTTCGTACTTGCGGCTGGTGTAATCCATATCGAGTTCCGTCTGGAAACGCGTGCGGTATTTGCCCGAGATCTTCTTCATGGCCTCCACCATTTCATCCGGGTTGGTTCCACCTCCGCCAGCGGCATTTCCGGAAACCTGCGCCATGTCGTGTTGGTCCGCCGGGACACCGTAATAATTGAAAACGCGGGCGGCGGATGCCACTGCGCAGTAACCTTTGTCTCCTTGGTCCACCATGGGGATCCCGGGAATGAAGACATCGCCGTTGCTTTCACGTTTGACGGATTTTGCCAGAGTCGCCCGGGTAACGGATGCCGTGCCGCCGGTCTTGGCGTTCAGCGCATCGTTCAACCCGATCAATGAAGCGGGCTTGGGCAGGAGGCGGATGCGAATGAACTCGCCCTGGAACACCTGCTCGGTGCGATTGGTGTAATAACTCGTGTTTACCCGCTCCTTGCCTCCGCTGTATTCGAGCTGTGCCAAAGTATCCTTGCCTACCCACATGCGCCGCTCGGCACGGGATGCACTGCCACGATCGCGGCCCCGGTCTTCAAACCTCGGGGCTATCCGCTTGCTGAGTTCCCGCGTCGTGGAATCCACCATGGCGAGAAATTGCTTTTCGGAAATCTCCGCATCCTTGGAATCCCCCTTGTTCCAAACCGCAATCGCGATTTCAGAGAGTTTCCCGTCCTTGAAAAGAAACGCCACTTCCTCAGCACCCTGCGCCCCCCCGAAGATTTTCAAGGTAAGGCCTCCCATCTGGGGATTGTCACGCCGGATGGTGCCGCGGTCCTTTGCATTGGCGGAACTCCAGCGGAATCCTTTCTCCTTCCACGCAGTCTCCACTTCGGCATCCGTCTGGTTCCAAACCTTGCCCGGCTCGAACAATGCATCAAGCGCCACATCCATCTTCTGCGCGGATTGCGGGGCAACAATGATTTCATCCTGCCCACACACCGTGGCGGGAACGAAACAGACGGAAAAAAGGGAGACAAGCAATGGTTTCATCCGGATTCCTGGAGTTCGGTTCGTTGATTCCATCTCGGGGAATCGCGGCCCATCATTCGTCAATCGCAGGACAAATCAATACATGTTTTCCAAAGTCATCATTTTATCATTCTCAATCCTGCATCCGCGAAACACGCATCCTTTCCGCTGTGACCAAGGCGAGAAAACGTGAGTAATCCTCTT
>JALOTR010000475.1 GCA_025457805.1 Akkermansiaceae bacterium
CAAAGCGGATCGGGGCGGGTGTGGCGTTCGATGGAAGCGGAGCTTGCGGTATTTGTGAGAGGTTTGGACGCGCAGGCTGACAAATCCGACTCGCGCGGATCACCGAAATGCACAGCCCCATTGAGCAGCACCTTTCCGCCCTGAGATATCTCAAGGAACCCCGGCTTGTTCATTGCGTGGTTGGTGGAAATGGAGGTCATGCTTTTTCCCTCGGGATCCGTGGCCTTGACTTCCAGCGGTTGGTCCGGAGCTGACGTGAGATCCAGTGGCTGACCGGTTTCAAGGTTGAGTGAAACAGGCGCCACCTTCGCCGCGCGGATGGACTCGGCAAAACGATGCAACAACACAATGAACGCCGGTTGCTTGTCGGCATTCGACAGGCTCGGATCAAAGTTGAACAACAAGTGCCGGATCCCTTCCTTTTCCCGGAGGAAAATAAGGGGACGCTTGTCTTGCCAGAGAAGGATGGTGTCCGTTGCCTGTTGCTCCAGTTGGATGGTTTCCCGGGCAAGCAGCGATTGCCAGTTAAGTCCATCGATGAGCGGATGCGCCTCCGCCACGATGCCGCCCTTGAGCCAGGCACCGGTCCGGGTTTCATCTTCCACAAACACCATCGCATTCCCGGTGGGAATTGCAGGATCGAGTGGATTGTAAATCACCAGGGATAGATCCGCCGTAGCAGCATCCGGCGCTGGTTCCACCACTTCCAATGCCTGCATCAACTTGCCGGTCATTGCATCGTAGGCACTGGAAACCTGAGTGTGAATTGTCAGCGGCTTCGGTTTCGGGACCACCAATGGCATCACATCATCCCATGGAAAACGATCGCCCGATAACGTCACGACCACCCGCTCTGCGTCCTTCGGGTAAGCGGCCTGAAGTGTCATCAGCCCCTTGGGTTTGATTCGAAACTCGCGTGGCTCGTTGCTGCCCTGCGGTGTACGGATCGACCAATTGCGAGTCACCTCCGAGTCGCTGTAGTTGCGAACAATCGCCCGCCACACCAGCACGCCTTCTTCGGTTGAAAATGAAACCCCGGTGAATCCCACATTCTCCACCTTTTCGCCGACTGACAATTGCAAGGCATCGAAGGGCAGGGGACCGCTTGGTGTATCAGTGACATGAAGCACTGTTCCTTCCCGCGAAACCAAGGACCGCGCGAGTCGCAACGATTGCGTGGGATCCACCGGACCATCCATCGCTTGCCATTTCTCCAGAGCGAACTTCATTTCCTCCAGCGACGATCCCGAATAGATCCGCGGTCGATTGGGGGCAGCCTCCAATACCACGATCTGCACTTCGGACGCGCCTGCCTTGAGCTCGGGAATGATATCTTCGATCTGTTGGATGGCATCCGTTTTGAAAACACCCATGGAAGCGGATGAATCCATCACGATGCCGATTCTTTGGATGCTTCCGGATCTCTGATAGCGCGGTTCGGATAGAAACCATGCGAGAATCAGGACGGTCAGCAATTGCATCCACAAGGGAATGGATGGAATCAATCGGTCAAACACCCTGCCACCCGCAGCCTCGCGCCGGGTGTGGTCGAGGAGAAACAGCGTGGAAACCGGCAATTCGCGCGCCTTGCGCTGGAGAAAATGAATCGCCAGCAGTGCAGGGATTCCAAGCAACGCCAGCAGGCCAAAGGGATTTCCGAAAACGGGCATGACGATTGAGTTATACCGGTTCGAGTGCCTTTGCCGGCAGGGCTTCCCGATAGAGCGCGCTTGTTAGATCTTCCTCGGCGGGAATCCTCGCCAGTGCGGCCTGATGGCGGCGGGCGGCGGTTTTCCACACGGAAAAGTGATTGGCATAGGATTCCAGATATCGCCGCAGTGTTGCTGCCTCGATGCGGTGCGGATGGCGGGATCCACGCTCCGCATCGATGAACTCATAGTTTCCCGACCAATCGGGCCGGGCCTCGGATTCAAGCCACGGGGAAAACATCACAATGCTGCCATGCCGCTGCCCGAGATGGCGCAGCACCGGTTCTGGATCGCCGGGAAACAGAAGGTCGGAAAGAAGCACGCGGATGGAATTCGCCCGCACCGGCACCTTGGAAACATCCGGTGGCGCGCCGGGATCCTCTCCACGCATGTCTTTCACGATGTCCATCCAGCGATGGTTGCGGACGGACATGGGATCGAGCGGCAGGACCTTGTCGCCTCGGACAAGATGCACATGAAACGAAGCCCCGGCGCTGGAGCAGCTTTCCGTGAGGAAATAAAAAACCTCCGCGCTCCTTCTCGCTTTCGCCTCATCGAAAAACATCGATTCGGAAACATCAAACACCAGATCCACCACCGGTCGCACCTCTTCACGGAACAACTTCATGGTATAACTCCCGGTCCTGGCATAAGCCTGCCAGTTGATATGGCGTGGATCATCGCCGGGGGCATAAGCGCGGTGGTCCTGGAAGTCCAAGGAGGAACCCGTGCCGCTTCCTGCAAATTCTCCTGCCTGACCCTGCCATGACTTGGAGCGCAGCGGCAGACGCAAGCGACCCGCCGCCGCCATGGCGGTGGTGTGGGCGAGTTGAAGTGCCGGCAGTTCCATCATCAGGATTCGCTGGGTGTGGATTCGGGATCGGTCCGGTCGAGGAAGTCGCGTGAGTTTCTCAATCCGAGGATCGCCGTGAGCAGAAGCAGAAACATCAGGATCAAATCCATGGCAATGACTCCGGCAAGGATCACGCTGTCGTCCGGAGCGGAGGACTCTGCAAGCATTGCCAGGAAGGCCAGTGGATTCCACGCAAAGGCCCAGAGAAATCCAGTGCTGTTCATCGAGTCCGCAAGCATCGAAAGCACAGCGAGCATGATCAACGAGCCACATAACAAGAGAAGGTAATGTGCCACTCTCTGGCCCTCTTCCTTGAAGAAAAACATCTGCCACACCGCCGGGAAAAGGATGCCGCCAAACAACGAGAACAGCACCACTGCATCGTCATCGCTCCAACTGAATCCATTGGGGTGCAGGCTGCTGATTGCAAACACGGCCGCCATGCCTGCGGTCCCGAGGGAAAGAGAGAAGAGGATTCCCGAGTGCCATGTCGGAAGCAGGAACCAACCCATGGTTTTGCCGATCGCGCCCCGCTGGCTGAAGGATTCCCGGACCGTGGAAACCAGCGGCGACGAGTCCGTAAGGGCGACAATCATGGAGGGAACGCAGATCGCTGCGATCACGACGACGATCCACTCCCCGTCGATGTCGGAGAAATAAATAATGGGACATGCCGCCAACAGCAGTGCACCGGCAACAATCCTCCTCCAGAAAACGTGGTTCTCCGATGCCGGAGCAATCAGTGAGGCACCGAGTGAGAGCATCAACCATCCGATGAAGAGAAGGAGTAACACATAAGTCAAAACCGTCAGTTGGCCCTCTGTGGAGTTCAGTGTGAGGGAGTCGATCAGGAACGAGCCTCCACGCGATCCCGAAAAGGACATGACCAGCGCCGACCATAGAAGAACCGGCAGGCTAAGAACGGGCAACAGGGTGCGCACGATGATGGAATGACACCCGGAAAGCCCCACCGTCACGGCAGTGAGTGTCATCGATGTGAGGAAAATCAGAATCAAGAGGACGATCTCGCCAATGAGATTCATCCCTCCGAAGAAATAACGAA
>JALOTR010000476.1 GCA_025457805.1 Akkermansiaceae bacterium
TCGCCCGCGCCTGCGCCCTTGCGTCCTCAAACATCCTCCTGCCCGCGGACATCCCGCTTGCATCTGCCCCCGGCAAGACTCCGGCACTTCTAGTAGCCGCGATCGACCAACTCATCAACGTGGCCCCCACCGGGGAGAATCTGCTGGAATGGATCTCGCGGGAAATCGCCAAGCGCGCCCTGGAACGCGCGGATGGCGATATCAAGGAAGCCTCCACAGCCATGCATCTCCCACCTGCGGAGTTGAAGAAACTGCTTTCCCGTTAGATATCATTTCGTTATCCCTCCCCATCATGTTCCACCTCATCGATCATCCCCTGATAGCTGACGAGTTGGGCCGCATTCGGGAACCTTCCTGTCCATCTCCCGAGTTCCGTTCACGCCTGCGGCGCATTGCCTCCTTGATGGTTCCAAGCGTGACGGCGGATCTTGAAACAAAGGTCGTGCCTTGCACCACGCCGCTGGAAATCACCTCCGCCCAACGCCTCGCCCGCCCCATCGTGTTGGTGCCGGTGCTGCGGGCCGGGCTGGTGTTTCTGGATGGTTTTCTCGACATGATTCCGCAGGCTGCCGTCGCCCACATCGGGCTGGCTCGCAATGAAAAGACCCTGCTTCCCGAGCCCTATTACATGAAACATCCACCGGTGCTCGGTGATCAGGAAATCATCATCCTGGATCCCATGCTCGCCACGGGTGGTTCAGCCGTCGAGGCGGTGCGCAGCATGATGGAAGCCGGAGCAAGGCATGTGCGCTTCGCCTGCCTCGTCGCCGCTCCGGAAGGAATCGCCACCTTGGAAAGCGCCTACCCGGACCTTCCCATCTTCGCCGCCGCGCTCGACCGTTGCCTGAATGACCGCGGCTACATCCTGCCCGGGCTCGGCGATGCGGGCGACCGGATGTTTGGCACGAGCGCCTGATTTCCAAGCATCCGTGCTGGTCATCCGCCACGACCAGCGCCAGACTTCCGGAGTCCGATGAAGCACCGGCCCCTTCTCCATCTCCTGCTGCTCGCCCTGCCCGCCACGCTCGCGGGTCAGGATGCGGCTGTGGATTTGCGCAAGGGCGATGAAGCCATGGCCGCCGGAGTTTGGGAAATGGCAGCGCTCCATTACGAGCACGGCCTCACCACCAAGGAGATCCCCGCTGCGGAGAAATCCCTGCTCGCCGTCCGCCTTGCAGAGGCATGGATCCGCGATGCCCGCCCGGCCCAAGCGCTGGAAATGCTCGAAAAATCCTTCACTCGCAGCCATCCGGAAGCCCCGTTCTGGAAAGCCATCGCCCTGATGGGCTTGGGTCGCCTGAATGATGCAGCCAAGAACCTGGTGCTTTTTCTCGCGAACCCGGCCGCGCCCCTTCGGCCCGAAGCCGCATTCACGCTCACGAGGCTGGAAATCGCACTCAACGAACCGGAAAAGGCACTTGCCACGCTGTCGTCATTGGTCGGCGAAAATGACCCCGCCTGGAGGACCCGCGCCCAGCTTGAGCAGGTCGAGATCCTGCTCGACCTCGGCCGCAACGAGGAAGCCCGTGCCACGATGCCACCGGCAGCGGACATTCCCCAATCGGAGAAAACGCTGGCCACTTTTTTGGAAGCCCATCTGCTTCTCCAGGAAAACCGCACGGCGGAAGCAGCTGCCAGTTTCCAATCGCTGGTGGACCAACCCCAAGGCCAATCGCTTTCGCGCTATCATGCCGCCGCCCTGGCCTTGGCAGATGCCTTGATGAAATTGGGAAACCGCGACGCCGCCTCGGCATTTCTTCTCACCTTCATCCAGGACCACCCGGACTCGCCCCAACTCGCAGGCATGTTCGAGCGGGTGGTGAAATTGCTCCCCGCCACCCCGGCGCGGACGGATCCGACCTTGGAGAAACTCGCCCAATGGATCACGCCCGCCGAAGTCCCGGCCACCGGTTTGGTCGCCACGCTGGACTCCGGCGCAGTGGGGGCCTGGCCGATCACCCCGCTGACGAGCGACCTTCTCGCGCATGCACTTTTCGCCCGGGCCGCAGGGCTTCGCATGGTGGGCACTCCCGAGTCACTCGCCGAGGCGCGCCGCCTGCTCACCCGCTTGAGGGCGGATTACCCGACGCACCCTCTCACCGGCAAGGCGCTGCTCCAGGATGCCCGCGCCGCGCTGGCTGCCGGCAACAACGAAAAAGCCTTCGAGATGCTCGAAAGCGTCCGCCAAACCGCTTCCACCAGCGAACTCCGCGGACTGGCCGCATTTCTCGAAGCCCAGTCCGCCTACTCCAGCGGAGACAAGGCCCGCGCCTCCGAGTTGTTCCTCCAGGCAGCCGCTGCCTTGGAAGGCGAGGAAGCGAAAATTTCCCGCCTCAATGCCGCCATTTTCCGGCTCCGGGAAAGCGACGGAAAATCCCAAACCATCGCCCAAACCGCCGTTCCCGAGGACAAATCCCTGGTGGCCGATCTGGAACTCGAGCGCGCCCTCTCCAAAACCCAACCCGCCGCCCGGCGCGCCGCCATCGAAGAATTCCTCACCCAATTTCCCGAGCATCCGCGCGTGTTCGAAGCCCGGCTCGCTGCGGCTGATGCCGCCCTCGCCACTGCTCCGCCGGACCTGTCATTCGCCCGCGCCCAACTCGATACCCTCGCCGCGGATCCCGCGCTCGTCGCCAAGCTCGATCCCGTCCAGTTTGCCCTCACCCGCCTCCGCATCCAGGACATCGGCGGGGAAAACCAGGCCGCCATCGCCACCGCCCGGGAAATCCTCGAAAAACACCCCGGCGAGCCCTCCACCGCCGAAGCAGCCCTGGTGCTGGGTCGCAATTTGTTCCAGACCGCCAGCTACAACGATGCCCGGCTGGTGCTGGAAAAACTCGCCGCCACCGATACCGATCCCAACCGCGCCCAGGCCGCCTGGCTTCTCGCCGCCCGCTCCGCCGCACTCGTTCCCACCAGCCAGAGCCAGCAGGAATCCTTGATCCTCTTCGACAAGGTCATCGAAACCAAAGGCTCGCTCGCCGCCATCGCCAAGCTCGAAAAGGCGCGCCTCATGATCGACATGAACCGTCTGGAAGAAGCCACCGCGTTTCTCCGGAAATGGTTCGAAGTCCTGCCCGCCACCGATCCCCTCCACCTCCCCGCAGGACTTCTGTTAGGCGAGGCGATCTATGCGCAGGGCAGCGTGAAGGACGATTCCCTCACCGAGGCGCTCGCCGTCTATGATCAACTGCTCGCGCAAAAAGAAAGCAACGGCGCCATTTTCAACCGCCTGCAATACCTCCGCGGGCGCACTTTGGAGCAGATCCCCGACCCCAAGGACCCCGGCCGCAAGCGCGAGAAGGAGGCATTCATCGCCTACTATTCCGTGCTCGAAACCACCCAAGCACCCGCCGAGTGGCATTACTTCGAACTTTGTGGTTTCCGTGCGCTCGCCCTGCTGGAAAAGTCCCAGCGCTGGCCGGCAGCCATTGCCTGCGCGCGGAAAATCGCTTCTTTCAAAGGCCCTCGCGCCGAAGAAGCCAGCACCCGCGCCGCGCAACTCCAGCTCAAGCACATGATCTGGGAAGACAACTAGGAGGTAAATGCTGAGATGCTGAAACGCTGAGATGCTGAAATGCTGAAATCCTGAAAACTTAAAAATCTGATAGATATCATTTATGTT
>JALOTR010000477.1 GCA_025457805.1 Akkermansiaceae bacterium
GCCCCATGCAATCCGCGCCGCCATTCCTGGCAGTAGAGCCACAACATCCGGTGCCAGCACCCGCTCCACCCAAGGTGCCCGAACGGACAGCCTTGGGGGATATCTGGGATTTCGCAGAAGTATGTCTGCAACAAACCGCAGCAGCTCTGCATGACACACGGTCCGCAACGGTCTCGGAAATCCAGCAAGCGATCACTGCGGCGCGGGAATTCCATGCGGCAGGGAAACCCTCGGACTTGCTGGAAGTCATCGCCCGGGTGCAGGGCCACGATGAGGAGCATCTGAGCAGGGCCATTCTGGAGTTGGGAAACCGGATCTCCACCACGGTCATGCCCTACCCGCCTTTGGTTCCCTTCGGTGGCAAATTGATCGCGCCTTCCGCTTTCTACGATTCGTTCGATCAAATCCACAAGATCGCCCGCATTCTCCTATCTCCCGTGATCTATGCGGAAGATACGGACGCCATCGGCACGGCGTCCGCCAACCCCATCGCTTCCCTGATCCTTTCCGAGGAAATCCGCAGCACGGTTTACAAACGATTCGGCATCCGCCCCTTCGTGACCATCGCGAGACTTGATTACGAGAACTGGACCTTCCTCACGCGGAAACACTTCGAGCTATGATTGAATTCGACGGCATCTCCTTCAATGAACTCATCAGCCGCCGCATCATGGGCGAGCTGGCGGGGCATGATCCCAGTTATGCGGAACTGGCACAGGACCAGGTTCCGAACCGGGTTACCCGTTATAGCTTCATGGCGGCCATTGCACGGATCAACGGCCTCCCGTTCTTCCCGAAGGTGGCGGAGTTTTGTGATGGAAGTTTGCACGCTGCATGTGACTCCACGGTCATGACCCGGGGCTTCTTCGCGCCACTCTGCCTTGCAGGCACGGACAAGCTGATCATTGCGATCGCCAACCCGTGGAGCCCGCTTGCCGAGGAATACCTGGCACCCCGTTTCCCGGATCTTGAAATTGTCAAAATCGTGACTCTCGCATCGGAGATCTCACGTGCCATCGAATCCGTCGCCACCAACAACGGCCCCAGCCGCTCGGAACTGGAAGCCATCGACGTGGAGGACATGGATGACGGCATCCACGACTTCGATGTCACCACGGATTATACCGAGCCAATGGCGCAACTCATCGCCACCATCATGGCGGATGCCGTGAGAACCCGCGCCTCGGACATCCACTTCAAGGTGGAGAAGGAAACCTTTTATTATGCATTCCGCGTCGATGGCGACATCGGCGACAAAGTGGAAATCCCGATGAAGTTGAAGGACCGCCTTGATGCGTTCCTGCTCAACCTGATGAAGCTTCCGACGGAAATCCGCAATACGGCTCCGGGCATCTCCGGCCGTTTTACCATCTCGTATTTCCACCGCCCCATCGACATCCGCTACGAGCGCCACCGCACCTATCGCGGTTATCACGTGACGATGCGTCTGCTCGACAAGAGCAACATCAACGTCACGCTCGGCAAAGGCACGCTGGCATTTGATGATGATACGATGTTTGCCCTCAACAAGGTGATGAAAATCCCCGCGGGCATCATCGTCATGTCCGGTCCCACGGGATCCGGCAAGTCCACCACGCTCAATGCCATCCTGCGCGAACTCAACCGTCCTGAAGTGAACATCCTCACTCTGGAGAACCCGGTGGAAGACGAGGTTCCCGGCATCACCCACTGCGACTTGAAGAGCGCCAAGGAGTTCAAGCCGATGATTGCCTCCTTCATGCGTTCCGACCCGGATATCATTCTGATGGGTGAGGTTCGCGATTTGGAATCCGCAGAACTCGCCATCGAAGCTGCGGTGACGGGTCACAAGGTCCTTACCACCATCCACACCCCGCGGGCGTCGCAGATTATCGAACGTTTCGAGCAGCTCGGCATCGAGCGCTGGAAGATCGCCCAGACGCTCAAGGCGGCCTGTGCCCAACGTCTGGTGAAACTGCTCTGCCCTTATTGCAAGGAGCCCTGCGGTGGCATCACGGAACTGGATCGCAAGACCTTCAGCCTCGACGAATCATGGGCGAACATCCCGCTCTTCGTCGCCAAGGCAGGCGGCTGCGGAGAATGCCGGAACTCGGGCTACAGCGGCCGGACGGCCATTCTCGAAATCATTCCCATCACCCCGAAAGTGTCCGACATGCTTTCAAAGGGCGAGATGACCCCTTACGAATTGGAAGTCAAAGTCGCCGAGGAAGGCGTGCTTCCCAACCTCCGCCGCAGCGGCCTCCGGCTGCTTCGTGAAGGAAAAACCGACCTTGCTGCTGTCAGCAAGGTCATCGACATGACTTACACCGATGACTAGTGCCACCGCCACCAAGGATTCCGCTCCTGCCTCCGTCGCCCCTTCCAAGCCAGGCCAAGCAGCCCAGCCGAAGGGCCTGCTTGCGTCTCTCAACAAGCCGAGAAAGCCGAAGGAATTCAGCAAGAAGGAACTCGTCGATCTGTTCCGCGGACTAGGCTCCATGCTCCGCGCCCAAATCAACACGGCGGATGCTCTCAAATACTACAGCCATGGCTTGCCCAACAAGCCAATGGTGGATGCGCTCACCGCGATCCGTGAAGACATCAATTGCGGCATCAACGTACATGAGGCATTCCGCCGAACCGGCAAATTCAGCGAGACCATCGTGGGCCTCGTGCAAGCCGGTTCGGATGCCGGGCAACTCCACCAGGCCTTCCAATCACTTGCAGACCGATTGAAGACCGAACTGTATTTCCAAAAGCAGCTCAAAAAAGCCACCATCACTCCGGGCGTGATCATCGCCGTGCTGACAGGGGCCTTCATTGTTTCCCAGGTGAAGATTGTTCCTCAAGTCGAGGAGATGCTCAACGGAGTGGGCGCGAAGCCCGATGGCATGACGGCGATTTCATTCAAGGTCAGCCATTTCACCCAAGCGATGTGGCCGGTGTTTGTGATGACGGTGATCGGCATCATCATCGTTATCGCCCGTTCCGCGAAGGTCCGGAACCTGATCCTCGGATTCGTGATGTCCAAATGGCGTCTCATGCGCCTGCTGATCATGAGCACCCGCCAGATGACCTTCATCTCGACCATTCGCCTCCTGCATTCCAACGGCATCAACCTTGCGAAATCCATCCGGACTTCCGCCAACAGCGTCCGCAACACGCCCTTCTATGATGAACTGCGCACGGCGGCGGATAAATATGAGAACTCCGGGGTTCCGCTTTCCACTGCATTTGCCAAATACACATCGGTCGATGCACAGGTGACCCACATGCTGGCGATCGGTGAGAAGTCCGCCTCGCTGGATGCCCAGTTGGAAATGCTTTCCGAGATGTATGAAGAGGATGCCCAGAACCACATGACCGCCTTCTCCGCGGCCATCAGTTTCATCGTTCTGGTCATCGCCGTCATGCTCATCGGAGCGGTTTTCGTTGGAACCTTCCTGCCGATCTTCCTGATGGGTCCGAAGATGATGCAAGCCGGCGCGTAAGGCCGGCGCTGCGGATTCCCCGCGCCCGATTCATCCACTGTTCACCATCCACTGCCATGCAACTCACCCGCTTCGACCGTTGGCTCCGCGAGAAGTTCGTTTATGAGACCCATATCCAGACCTTGAGGCCACCTGAAATGCTGCCATCCG
>JALOTR010000011.1 GCA_025457805.1 Akkermansiaceae bacterium
GCCCAAGTCCATCACCTGGTTTCCACCGTCAAAGGCACGCTGAGGGAAGGCACGGATGCAATTGATGCCCTGGCGCTGAGTTTCCCCGGTGGCAGCATCACCGGCGCGCCGAAAAAGCGGGCGATGGAAATCATTGATGATCTCGAACCTCATCCGCGCGGCATCTATTGCGGCGCGATCGGCTGGTTTGGCTTCAATGGTGAGTCTTCCTTCAACATCGCCATCCGCACACTCATCCGCAAGGCGGACAAGCTGGTCTATCAGGTCGGCGCGGGAATCGTGGCGGACTCGGATCCGGAAAAGGAGTATGAGGAAACACTCCACAAGGCGGCAGGAATCCGGCTCGCGATCGAGCGATGGCAGAAGGGGTGAGGTGGTTTCGGTTTTGGGTTATCAGTTATCAGTTATCAGGTTTATATCATTATGCCCGTCATCCTTGCTTCATCCTCACCCCGCCGCAGGGAATTGTTAGAGAAGGCGGGATTGGTTTTTGAGATTGTTCCTTCACCCGCGGAGGAAGTTCACGATGCGTCGATGCGGCCGGAAGAGTTATGTGAACTCAATGCTTCGATCAAAGCCGCGGAAGTGGCGGGCAGACGAACGGATGCGGTGGTGATCGGGGCGGACACGCTGGTTTTCATCGATGGCCAGCCACTCGGCAAACCCGCCGATTTGGATACGGCGCGAGCGATGCTCAGACAGCTTGCCGGGCGTGTGCATCAGGTTTGCACCGGCGTTTGCGTGATGTTTCCCGATGGCACCCGCAAGATCTTCCACGGTCTCACGAAAGTCACTTTTTTGCCGCTCGGCGATGAGGAGATCGATGCCTATTTCGCCTTGGTCAATCCGCTCGACAAGGCCGGTGCCTATGGAATCCAGGAACACGGCGAGAGGATCGTGGCGGGGATCGAGGGCGACTTCGACAATGTCATGGGCCTGCCCGTGAAGTTGGTGATGGCCGCACTGGAGGCGGAATCGGGTTGCGGGGAGGGCGTGGATGGGTGAAGAATGCGGCATGGCATCGCCGCGCAGGTATCCACTCATTTTCAACCCGAAGGCGCGCAGCCAGAAGGGTGGGCGGGTGCTTCGTTTCCTGATGAGCCACGCGAACCGCTTCGCGATGTATGCCACCAACCACGCCGGCGAGGCGCGCGATCTCGCGGCGCGTTTTGCCCGCGAGGGGGAGCCGGTGGTCATTGCGGCCGGCGGCGATGGCACGCTCAATGAAGTGGTCCATGGCCTCGCGGGAAGCTCCACGGTGCTGGGCGTGCTGCCTGCCGGGACGATGAATGTGTTTGCCCGCGAGATGGGCATTCCCTTCGATTCGCTGGAACGCGCCCTCGCCATCATCGATGCCGGCCTCGTGCGCGAGGTGGATCTTTTTTCCGCCAACGGCTCGCCCTTCGTCCAGATGGCGGGCATCGGATTTGATGCGCAGGTGATCGAGGAAACCACCTGGGAGTCCAAGAAAATGCTCGGCCCGCTCGCCTACCTGCTGGCTGCCGTCAAGGTGCTGGGCGAGCAACCGCCGAAAATGGAAATCATCTGCGCGGATGGCCGTCGCGAGGAAGGCGTGGCGGTGGTGGCCGGAAATGGCTCGCTCTATGGCGGCCAGTTCAAACTTTTCCGCAATGCGGACAACCAGGACTCGAAACTCGACGTGCTGGTTTACAAGGAGGCCGGCTACCGCATCGTGCTCGACTCGCTGCGCGGCCTCGCTTTCGGCGGTGTGGATCTGCTGGCCTCGACGAGCTATTTTCAAACCGAGGCATTCACCGTGCGCGCCAACCGCGAAGTGCCGGTGGAGGTCGATGGCGAATGGATCGGCCGTTTTTCCGAAGTCCGCTTCGTGGAAACCGCCAGCCGCCTGCGCGTGCTCGCCCCCGAGGGACCGGTGGCGGGAAATTTTGCGGAAGCCCTCAAGTCGATGCTTCAGTGGCCGCGAAGGCAGCCGGAACTCCAAACCACCCGCAGCGTCTGAAACCCTCGGCTCCCACCTCCACGAGCTCCAAAGGCTGGCGATACTGGACGAAGAGATGCTTCCTCGTCATCGGCATCATCGGCCTGCTCGGCGTGGCGATGATCGTTTACGCCAACGTTGCGGCCGTTTGGGCTTCCCGCGGAAAGGTGTTTTCCGACGTCTCAAAAGTCCCCGAAACCCGCGTCGGCCTCGTCTTTGGCACCACTGACCGCGTCGGCGGGCGGGAAAACCTGTATTTCCGCTACCGCATCGAGGCCGCCACCCGCTTGTGGAAGGCCGGGAAACTCAAGACCCTCATCGTCTCCGGCGACAACCGCGAGATGTCCTACAACGAACCGGAAAAAATGCGCCAGGCCCTCGTCGAGCGCGGCATCCCCGCCAGCCGGATCGTCTGCGATTACGCCGGACTTCGCACGCTGGATTCCGTCGTGCGCGCCAAGGAAATCTTCGGCGTGGATTCCGTGGTCTTCATCAGCCAGCGCTTCCAGAACGAACGCGCCATCTACCTCGCCAAGGCCCATGGCATCGAGGCTTGGGGCTACGATGCACGCGATGTCGTCTCACACGGCGGCCTCAAAACCAAGCTTCGCGAAGTCGGAGCCCGGGTGAAAATGTGGCTCGACGTCAATCTCCTCCACACCGGTCCCAAGCATTTGGGCGAAAAAGTGGCATTGCCTAACTAAAGCGAAGGACCTGCCCAAGGCATGGATGCTGCTTGACTTGCTGCGGCGCAACGGATCGCCTGATCACCAAAGGGATGGCGGAACCTTACGGATTCGTCACCTCTTGGTCGTGTCGATTCCCTTGCGCTTCGGCGATTGTGGCTACATTCCAAGCAACCTTCACCACTAACGGTATTCCTGCAACCCGCCCTCCCTTCCCGACATTTGCCAACCGGTTCCCCTATCCCGCCCCAACCTTCCCCGCCAAACCCCATATCCCTGAACTTATGAACCAAACCATCCCTCCTCCCAAGCGCAGTGCTTGGAGTAAAAACCGCATCCATCCCATCATCAAGCGCTGGACTGCCGGCCTCGCCACTGCTGGTGCGCTGTTGGTGCAATCTCAATTTGTCTCCGCCCAGACGTTTTTCGACCTTTCGTCGTCCAATTATTCCCAAGACTTCGCGAGTATCAGCGGATGGACGAACAACTACGCGGCAGGCACTGGGGCCTCGAACTGGAGGACGGCTACCAGTGTCGCTACATCCACTCTCAACACCACGACGGTATTCTCGACCGGCACGACGGGCGGTGTCCAAAAGGGCACCCAAACCATGGTCTTCCTTGCAACTGGCACCAACACGGCGGCCACCGATCTGCTCATGAACTTTGCGGATCGTGAGGACGGAGTTCTCAGTTTTGACTACGCAAAGGTGGTGAACACCGCGAGCGCAACTCCAAGGTCATCGGATCTCAAAATCCAATTCAGTTTAGACAATGGAGCCACCTTTTCGGATGTCACAGGATACACGATCCCCAGAATCTTCAATAGCTCGACTGCGGAGTCCGGATCCCTGACCGTGACCTTGCCACCCGATATTGACGACGAAGCTCAGGTCGTCCTGAGGTTTTTCTTTTGGAACAATGGTGAAGGTGGCGGTACTGGAAACCGGCCCAAATGGAGTATCGACAACATTGTTGTATCCAGCTCCGCATTGGCGTTACCGCCGGCCGTGCCAAACACTCCGACCGCTTCCGCCATCACTTCGAGCAGCTTCACCGCCAACTGGGATGCTGTCGTGGATGCCCTGAGCTACAAACTGGATGTGTCAACTGACAGTGGATTCACGTCGTTTGTTTCCGGCTACGAGAACCTGACCGTCTCTGGCACCAGCCAGATCGTTTCAGGTCTCAATCCCTCCACCACTTATTACGCCCGGGTTCGTTCGGTCGGTGCAGGGGACGCCACCAGTGCCAGTTCGGCAACCCTGACAGTGACAACCTCCGTCCCGGTTGATCCGTTTGTCGGAGTTTCCAAGACCACCCTCACCGCACTCACCACCACCTACGGCACGCCATCCACGGCGGATACTTTCCTCGTCAACGGCTCCCTTCTCGCCGGAGATATCACGATCACCGCTCCGAGTGGATTGGAAGTCTCCCAAACATCCAGCAGCTCCGGATTTGCCGCAACCCAGGTCCTTGATGGATCGAGCGGCACAGTCAGCTCCGCATCGATCTGGGTGAGACTTAAGGCCGATGCCACAGTCTCCGGCTCATACAACGGACTGAATGTGACGCTTGCCAGCCCTAGTGTGACCACGGTGAACGTGGCCACCGCAGCCGGCGGCAATGCAGTCTCGCCGAAAAACATTTCCGTCACCGGGCTCACGGCTGCCGGAAAGAATTATGATTCCAACACCTCCGCCACCGTGACCGGCACACCGTCCTACACCGGTTTGGAGAACGGAGAAAGCTTCGCCGTCACCGGTTCGCCTACCTGGGCATTCGAAACCAAGACTGCCGGAATCGGAAAATCCGTCATCGCCACCGGTTCCTTCGACGCCCCCAGCAGCAACTACACCGTGACCAATCCGGTCCTCTCCGCTGACATCGCACCCTTGGCCATCACCGTCACCGGCGCGAGCGTTGTCACCCGCCCCTACGATGGAACCACGGCCGCCCAAATCACCGGCGCCACCCCCGTCGGAGTGCTCATGGGAGACACCGTGACTGTTGCCGGTGGAGGCACCTTCGCCACCCCGGACATCGGCACAGGCATCAGCGTCACGGCCAACCTCACGCTCGGAGGAACCGATGGAGGAAACTACACACTCACCCAGCCAACCGGCCTGACCGGGGAAATCACGCTGGGCGTGCAAACCATCACCTTTGCCGCCCTGCCCAACAAGTTCAGCACGGACCTGCCCTTCGAGCTCACCGCCACGGCAAGCTCGGGACTTCCTGTGAGCTACATGTCTTCCAATCCTCTGGTCGCCACCGTATCGGGCTCCACCCTCACCATCGTCGGTGCAGGCACCACCCTGATCACCGCAAGCCAAGCCGGTGATTCCAACTACGGCCCGGCCACCAATGTGAGCCAGACTCAACTCGTCCTGCCTCCTCCCAGTGTTCTGGCCGCCGGGGACATCGCGGTTGTTGCACTTCAAGCCGACGATCCGGATCAATTTGCCTTCGTGGCACTGGTGGATATCAATCCAGGAACCCAGGTCGCGTTCACCGACAATGCCTGGACGGGCTCGGCACTAAACTCCAATGAAGGCACCATCGTGTGGCAGGCACCATTGTCCGGTGTGGCCCGCGGAACTGTGATAACTTGGCTCGGTGGTACAGGTTCGGGAGCGGGTTTCTCTGCAGGTAGTGTAGTGTCAGCTACCAACAACGTCGCCTTTGCAACCGCAGGAGATCAAGTGATCGTTTACCAAGGAGAAGCAACGTCTCCCACCTTCATCTATGGTTTGTCCACCAACACTTGGATTACCACCGGATCACCCAATTCCAACACCTCATACCTGCCAACCGGACTCACCAATGGCGTTTCTGCAAGGGATTTTGCTGCCGAAGTTGACAACAACTATTTCACTGCAGACACCAGCAGCGGAACCCAATCCGAGATTCTTGCAGCCATCGGAAATGTTGCGAATTGGACCCGCAGCGACACACGTTTCACCACGCTCCCTTCGTGGACCTTCACCGTGACCACAGGCAGCACTCCTGACCCGCTCTTCACCGATCCCACACTCAACGCGGTGCTCTCGGATCAACCCGCCGGCGTGAAGCGCCTCAGCTTCACTGGTATCCCGGGCCGTGTTTACGGGATTCAGCGCTCGGACAACCTCACCACTTGGACCCAGATCAACACCGTCACCACGCCTCCTGGCGGTGCGGTGACCTTCGACGATCCAAGTCCGCTCGCAGGCAAAGGCTTCTACCGCATCATCTTCACCGCGGAACCGCCGCCCTGATCGCTGAAAAGCAAACCGTCGAAATCTGAACCCAGGCACCGCGTCGCAAGGCGCGGTGCCTTTTTTCTTGGTAGGGACGGATCCTCCGGGCCAAAAGGTAGGGATGGACCTCCGGGCCGTCCGCGCGAAAGGAATGAGAATGCGAGGACGATGAACGCCGGAACGTCCCACATCGGCTTTCCCATTCACCCCACTTTCACCGGACCGCCCGGAGGATCGGTCCCTGCCTTTCCGCACGGCCGTCTTCGCTAATGCTCCGCCGCGTCAGGAAGGATCGGTCCCAGCTCTGAATCCCCACCCCATTCACCGGATTCATGCTGACCGTGTCGCGGAATGAAGGCGGGTTCTGAAAGGAACAGGAATTCGCGTATTTCGCTGAAAAATAAGGGGTTCCGCGATGTGACGGAACCGTTTCCGGAGAAAGTTGGCGCGGGAGGTGCTTCCCTACCCAAGGTCGTTCGCCTCCCTCCTCAAACTGCTATGAAAATCAAGACACTTCTAATTTCGATAAGTTCGGTCTCATTACTTGGGATTCTACCGGCAAATGCTGTATTAATCGCAGCGTTCAATTTTAATTCACTTTCGATCACGACAGCCGCGGTTCCAGGCTCAGGCTCTGTGCCCACCTCTATCAGCGCAAGTTCAGGCACAGGGACGGTTGGGCTTACAGGTTGGTTGGGAACGGTTGACGACTTTGCAGGGACTACATTGAACCAAGTAGGAACAGACCCCGCTGAGGAATCGCTTAGTTTGATCGCGGGCGGTCCTTCAATAGGCCCGTTCCCTGGGAACAATAGCTTCATTACAATTGCTTTCTCCATGCTGGGACTCGAAGATCTGGTGGTGACCTATGCGCACCGTGGAACCGCTACAGGATTCAATGCCGGCGGATGGTCTTGGAGTATTGATGGCACCAATTTTACAAGTTTAGCAGGCAGTCCATTGCCAACAAGAAGTGGGACGTTCGAGTTAGCAACTGCGAGCTTCGCCGCAGTCACTGCATTGGACAACGCTTCGTCGGTTGTATTGAGATACACACTGTCTGGTGCCACCAGTAACTCGGGGAATAACCGAATCGATAACATTCAAATAAACGCCGTCCCCGAACCCGAAGCAGCCCTCCTCGGAGGCATCGGCCTCCTCGGCCTTCTCCGTCGTCGCCGTTATTGATTTCCGCGTCCATTCATGTCCTGCAAAGCCCGTTGGTTTTCGAGCCGGCGGGCTTTGTTGTATTCTGATTCGCCAAGCATCCCCTTGGCGCTTTTGGCGGCTTTTCAACCTCCATGGCTTTAGCGACGGATGGTGGCGTTTCCCTTTTCTCCTTCAAATCCCCATCGACTCTGCGGCGTGATGGGGGCATGCTGCGGCATGGCGAACATTGGCGAGCGTGCGACTTTGACAATCCTCCGCGAGAAACCCTTCGGGCTTTATCTCGATGGGGGCGATCTTGGCGAGGTGCTTTTGCCTCACCGGGAAGTGCCGGCGGACAATGTGATCGGCGGGACGCTGGAGGTGTTTGTTTACACGGATTCCGAGGATCGGCCGGTGGCCACCTTGCTCACGCCCAAGGTGATGCCGGGTCATTTTGCCAAGCTCCAGTGCACCGCTGTGACCGGCGTGGGAGCCTTTCTGGATTGGGGCCTGCCGAAGGAATTGCTTGTGCCCTTCCGCGAACAGAAGGTGCCGATGGAAGTGGGGAAGTCCTATCTCGTGCATGTTCACGTCGATGATGTCTCCGGCCGCATCGTGGCCTCGGCGCGGGTGGATCGGTATCTGGATCGCGAGCCGCATTTTTACACACAGGGCGATCCCGTGGACCTGATCATCTTCCGGAAAAGCGATCTCGGCTACAAAGCGATCGTCAATCACAAGCACAGCGGGCTGCTTTTCAAGGAGGCGGTATTCCAGCCGCTTCAGCATGCGGAGCAAGTGCACGGTTACATCGCATGCGTCAGGTCGGATGGGAAAATCGATCTCACGCTGCACGCACCGGGTCGTGCGCGGGTGGATGATTTGGAAACCCGCGTGTTGGCGGAACTCCAGGCACGCGGCGGATTCTGGGCGCTGGGCGATCACAGCTCGGCGGCAGAGATTCATGAAGAACTCGGCGTGAGCAAGCGCACTTACAAACAAACGCTCGGCGCGCTCTTGAAGAAGGGCCTCATCGGCATCGAGAAGGACCGCGGCATCCGCAAGATCTAACAACTTTGTTCAAAGCAATCCCCGGCGGCTCTTCGGGATGGAACGGTGGATCTGGTTGAAAGCGTAGTCCGGTTCCTCGCGGAGGAAAAGCCGCGCCACGATTCCCGCCACCACACCTGCGACGAAGCCACCGATGTGTGCGGCATAGGCCACGCCGCCGGTGCTGCCTTTCTGGCCGAGCGTGCCATAACCTTGGAAAAACTGCATCGCGATCCACAGGCCGAGCACCAGCACGGCGGGAATGGCGATGACGCGGAAAAAGAAAATCGCCGTCACCTGATTGCGTGGAAACAAGACCATATAGGCACCAAGTATGCCGGAAATCGCTCCCGATGCGCCGAGGTTGGGAATCACGCTTTCCGGGTCCATCGCGATCTGAGCGAAGCTGCCCACGAGCCCGCTGATGAGATAAAAGGCGAGGAATTTCACATGGCCGAAGCGGTGTTCCACGTTATCGCCGAAGATCCAAAGATATAACATATTTCCACCCAGATGTGCCCAGCCGCCGTGCATGAACATCGCGGAAATCAGCGTCAGATAGATCGGCGTGGGCCCCGGAGCTTGAGGGATTTCCACGACGCCGGAGGGCGTCCGCATGAGGACGGTTTCCACCAGATCTTTCCCATGCGCAATCTCGAAGGGAATCACGCTGGCCGCATAGGTGAACGCGGGATGGGCAAGCTGATAGAGAAACAAGAGGGCGTTGGCCACAAGCAGCGAGTGGGTCACCCAGGCCGGGCGGATCAGGTGGCGGTCGTCATCGCTGATGGGAAAAAGCATGGCGGAGCATGGAATATTTCGCGCCGCTTTCCAAGGAATCGATGCGGGTAAAATCGCCAAGGGTCCGGTGCGTGCTTGAAAATTTCCTAACAAAAGACACAAACGCCGCCGCCACGGCGTATGGCGATTTGATCCATTGTTATGAAACCCGGAAAATCCCTCCTCACCCACACTGCCGTCTTCGTGCTCGGCGCGGCGCTCATCTGGGTCATGCGACCTGCCGGCCCGGCACCGTCGGGCGGCGAGGAGTCCGTGGAATCCACCCTTCGCAACTCATCACGGAACAACGTTTCCGGTTCTGTTGGAGAAGAGTCCCGCACCAGCTCCACGCGTTCCCGCCGGAATGTTGCCGGTGTGAAAGCGGATGGACAACTCGTCCCCGGGGATTTTCCGGAAGGGCGTCTTTCCAGAATCATCCGCACGGGCGATCCTCTCGAACGGCAGGCGGCATTGATTGAAATGGTTTCTGAAATGAGCCCGGATCAATTTGCCTCGATGGCCGATCAATTCCGGAGCATGGAGCATTTCGGCAACTCCCGCGGTGAGTTCGAGATCATCCTCCGCGGTTGGGCCAAAGCCGATCCGCTGGGCGCCTTGGAGTATGCGGCGAAGCATCCGGACAGCCGGGAAACCAGCGCCACCATCATTTCCGCGTGGGCAGGAAATGATCCCGCTGCGGCGGAGCAGTGGGCGCGCGAAAATTTCAAAGGCGAGGGCGCAAACCCATTCCTCGCCGCCGTGATCCGCGGAGTCGCCGTGACCGACCTTGCACAAGCTTCCCGATTGGTGGAAACCATGCCCTCCAGCCGCGAACGGGGCGAGGCCATCGATGCGATCACCCGGGCACTCTTCGTCGATGGCGTGGCCGCCGCGCTTGAGTATCCGGCCACGATCCTCGATCCGGAACTTCGTGCTGGTTTCATCGACAACATTGCTCGCCGCCTCGCCTCCAAGGATCCCATCAAGGCCGCCGACTGGCTTGCGTCCAACCCGGATGCGGATGTGCAAAACCGCACTGCCCGTGCCGTCGGAGAGGCGCTCGCCCGGCAGGATCCCGCGCAGGCCGCCACATGGCTAAGGAAACTTTCGCCCGCTGCCCAAGCGGAAGCCGCACGCGGCATCATTCCGCGCATGTCATCCGGCGATATCGCCGGCACCGCGGAATGGGTCACCTCGCTCAATGGCATTCCCAACTACGATCGCGTGGTGGAGGAGTTTGTTTGGAGTTGCGATCAACGCGCGCCTGAACAATCCGCCGCATGGATCCAAGGCGTGGCCAATGAAGAACAACGCACGCGCCTCTATCATCGCATGCTCGGCGAATGGTCGCGTCGCGATGCCGCCGCAGTGAAAAACTGGATCGCCAACAATCAGGTCCCGGAAAGTGTGATCCGGCGCTTTGGAAGATGAGTGAAGCAGCGTTCTTCTGCTGATCACTTCTCACTCGGCTCTTCTCAGCGAAACCCACGGCTCTTCGCCACTCACATCCACCAGAAACGGACCTTCGCAGGATCCGGGCGAAAGGATGGCGAGGATGACCGCGTCGTGGTTCGTCACATTGAACGTCGCATGCACCACGCCTGCCGCCATGTGAGCCACTTCGCCCACCTTGAGCACTTGTTTCTCCGTGCCCACCCACTGCTCCACCTCACCCTCCAACACATAGATGGCTTCTTCGAGTTCCGGGTGATGGTGAAACCCATGCCCTTCCCCGGGTGGCAGCACGGCCCGGCAGATTTGGAGATCCTTTGCATTCGTGATTTCCGGTCGGCACATCCAGAAATTCGTCCGGCCCTTGAAGTCTTCCTTCATGGCCTCCGCTTCGGTGATGAATGAGGGTTTTTGCATCCAATCCACTACGCCCTCACCCGGTGGGACCTGTCAACCCCGGGAGCGCTGAGCCCCAGCTCGGCGCGAGTCAACCCAAGCACCGGGACTGAAGTCCCGCACTACGTTCCAAAGCTTTAACGCAATCTTTACAATTTTCCCCTGTCCCCTAACGCGATGCTCACATTGGGATGGTTTCATCGTCATGATGCTCCATCGCTTCCAAAGGTTTTTCCTTCCTGTTATCCTGCTCGCCAGCTTGGCAGTCGCAGCACATGCAGGAAACAACGTGCTGCTCATCATCGCGGATGATTTTGGCACAGACAGCCAATCCCTCTACAACACCACGCCCGGGGCCACTGCGCCCACGCCGAATATCAACTCGCTTGCTGCCAGTGGCGTGAGGTTCACGCAGGGTTATGCCTATCCGGTTTGCTCGCCCACGCGTGCAAGCATCCTGACCGGGCGATACGGATTCCGCACGGGAATGGGGGATGTGGTGACTGCCGCAAGCGCGCTGACGGCGGCGGAGTTGACGCTGCCGGAAGTGGTCGGACAAAACAGCGGGCTCGGCATCCAGGCGGGCATGTTTGGGAAATGGCATCTCAGCGATGGCACTCCGGCGGCTGTTAGAACTTTGCCCAACAGCATCGGCGGATGGCCCCACTATGCAGGATCCACCTCCGGGGCTCTGATGAGTTATTCAAGCTGGCTCAAAACCACCAATGGCAGCAATGCCACCGTCACCACCTATCCCACCACCGATGTGGTGAACGATGCCGTGGCATGGATCAACGCCCGCAATGGGGCTGGCCAGAAATGGATCGCGTGGCTTGCTTTCAATGCGCCGCATGCTCCGTTTCATGTGCCGCCGACGAATCTTCACAGTTATGGCACCAATCCCGCCACCAACCTTCTCAAGTATCGCGCCGCCGTGGAGGCGATGGATACGGAAATCGGCAGGTTGTTGCAATCGGTGAATCCAGCCACCACCGATATCATTTTCATCGGCGACAACGGAACACCGGGACAGGTGATCCAGGCTCCTTACAACAGCACCCGCGCCAAGGACACATTGTATGAAGGCGGGACGCGGGTGCCATTCATCATCAAGGGACCCAGTGTCAGCAGTGGGGGGCGGACGGATGCGACCTTGGTGCATGTGGTCGATCTCTTCAGTACGATTCTCGAAATGGCGGGAGTTCCGCTGCCGACATCCGTCGCGCTGGATTCGCGAAGTTTGATGCCCATTCTCGGCCAACAGAATCCGGCAGAGCGCGGCCGGCTTTATGTCGAGAAATTCGATACCACGGATCCCACCAGCGGCGGGCGCGGGTTGCGGGATGATCGTTACAAGCTCATCCGTTTGAACAATGGCAGCGATGAGTTTTATGACCTCACAGGTGATCCGGCGGAAGCCAGCAATCTTCTTGCAGGAGGACTCAACAACCTGAGTCCGGTGCAGTTGAGTTATTATTATCGACTTCGTTTCAACCTCGGTGCCTATCAAATCGCCGACCCCGCGCCACCGCTTTCACACCAGTATTCGGCATCGGGATTTTCCATCACCGTCCCCAGTTCAGGCAGCGGCACGCAGAGTCTCTGGCAGAGCAGCGATCTTGATTTCTGGTCGCCAGTGGCTGGTGCGACGAGCAGTGGGAATGGGTTGCAGACGACTTTCACGGTTCCTGTTTCTGCGGCAGGGAGAAGGTTTTTCAGCGTGCTCACAGAAGGAGCGGAATGAGAAATTGGAGCGCGGAATTCATTCCGCAGCGAAGCATGGCTCCGGGGCGGCGGAATAAATTGCCTTAGGGCCAGCCAGTCAGGGCTTCGCCTGGATTTGGACTGCCTGCTGAGGCAGGCTGTGGATTCCGCGCTCCAATCTTTGGAAAAATCCGCGATATTTCGGATGGGTTGTTTTTAAAAAGCCGGATAGTCTAACGGCGACTTGCCAGCAGGATCCATAAAGCATCGCATGCCCTACCCGCTCCCGTTTCTGCGGCCCTTGGTCGTGGCAGGCTTGATCGTTTTCGCATTCACATTGGTTCTCAGATTCTTTTCATCCAGAACGATCCTGGAGAGCCATACGGCTTTTGCGTTGAGTCAAATGGTGGAACACATTCATCAGACAGATCGGGCGAAGTTCCCAAGGACGAACGAGCAACTGATTGAACTTTTGAAATTGGCGACAATCGACTGGAACAGTTGTCGAATAGAAGGCGATGACGTTTTGGACGGATGGGGCCGGCCACTGACGCTCACTTTCGATTCCGACAAACAGCGTTGGACATTCCGGTCATCTGGAAAAGATGGTCTGGCGGGTACGGATGATGATATCGAGCAGGTGACCTATGGATTCGTGGGTGTGGATCCGAAAGAAAAGCCGTGAACTGGAGCGCGGAATTTATTCCGCAGCGAAGCATAGCTCCGGGGCGGCG
>JALOTR010000478.1 GCA_025457805.1 Akkermansiaceae bacterium
AAAATGGCGGCCACACTGCCCCGAGTGGAGGCAGCGACGGCGTTTGTCTCGGACAACGTGATCATCGACGTGCAGTCCTGGCAGCGCCCCGTGATGTTCCGCGGCATCGACACGTCGGACCCGGCGCAGGTCGATGGCATCACCCGCATGCTCGACAAGGAAAACCATCCGGAGTCTTCGGCGGATCTCGGGATCGATGACCGCGCGGTGATTTCCTCCACACTCGCGGAGCAGCTCGCCCTCCGTGTAGGCGACACCATCCGCCTGCTTTCCACCCGCAATGTGGAGGAAGTGATGCGGGTGTTCAAAACCACCAAGGAGCCCCCGCTGCGCGAGGCTGAAGCGGAAAAATGGAAGTCCGCCACCAGCGCGCTGGCGGCAGCTTGGAAGGGCGAGGGCGGCAAATCCAGCATCCCGATTGAAACTCTCCAGTCCATCTACAACCAATTCAACGAACTCCACAGCGATGAAGTGCGCAAACCGGAGATCGAATTGCTGGATGCCCTGCTCTCCGCGCTTGAGGAAAACGAGAAGGACGAAACAGCCGGGAAATATGTCTTCGATGCGGAAGCAAAAACCGCCGTGCAGCAGGCCATCGCGGCTTTGGAAAACACCGACGCCAAGGAAATGAACAGCGAGATCCTGCAAGGGCTCGATCAATTGGTGTTGCCGAAGGAGGCCAAGGTCATCGGCATCTATCAGGCATCCCAAATGGCAGTCACGCCGGATCTTTTCATCCCACTTCCCCTTTCCCAGGACCTCGCGGGTCTGGGCGAGGCCGTGCAAGGAGTCGCGCTGCGCCTTGACGACGCCTATGCGGCGGAAACCGTGGCCACCTCGCTGCGGGCAGAGCTTGGACCGGATTGGTCGCTGCTCACTTGGGGCGATCAATACGCCACCTTCTTCGGTCTCATCAACCAGCAGCGGGTGATGATGTATTTCGCGCTTTCCTTCATTGTGCTCGTCTCCGCGTTTTCAATGATGGCCGTGATGTTTACCGTGACGATTCAGAAGCGGCGCGAAATCGGCGTGATGAAGGCTCTCGGCGCCACGCCCGGACAAATCGTCCGCGTTTTTCTCTATCAGGGCATGCTGCTCGGTCTGTTGGGTTCCGCGCTGGGCATCACCCTCGGCCGCCTGGTCATCCATTTCCGCGGTGAAATCCAAGTCCTCTTCCGCAGTGCGGGCTTCGATCCCTTCGCCGCATCCTTCACGGGCTTTGGCGTCCTCCCAGCCTTCAACAATCCTGCCGAGCAGGCAGTGATCGGCCTGATGGCCTTCGTGCTCTGCTCCATCGCCGCCTTGGTTCCGGCTTTTTTTGCAGCCAATAGTGACGCAGCCAAATCCCTGCGTAACCTCTGACCCATGGACATCTGGATCATCCAAGACGGCGAAAAAACCGGCCCCATCCACGACTTCGAGGTTCGCAAGAAAATCGAATCCGGGGAACTTGAGGGCGGGACTCCGGCGTGGCACGAAGGCTTGCCCGCTTGGAAGCCACTCAGGGAAATCGAATTGTTCCAGCGGGAATTCGAGAATCCCGTCAGGGACTATGGAGATTTCCGCGAAGATCCGCCGGATTCCCCGCACCCTGCTCCGGCTTCTCCGGCTGCGACGATTCCTCAGGTGCTGCCCGATGCGGAAGGCCCGCACTCGGTCCGCCGCTTCTGGGCACGTTGGTTCGATCTGGGGCTCTATTCCGCACTTTGGTGGCTGGTGATGGCACTCGTGGGTCGTGACATCACCGCCACGCTTACCAATCCCTGGGTCCTCCTCATGCACTATGTGCCATGGTTTGTGCTGGAGGCATTTCTCATCCACCGATTCGGCACCACGCCGGGCAAATGGCTGCTCGGACTCAAGGTGGTGAACGACGATGGCTCGCTGCTCAGCCTGGGCGCGGCCACCCATCGCTCATCGCGGGTGTTGTTTCTCGGCATCGGCTTCGGCTGGGACATCGTGTGCATCATCTGCCAGATCATGTCCTTCTTCACCGCCCGCCGCCTCGGACGGCCGCTGTGGGATCATGCCGCGGGCCACAAGGTCATCGCCACCCCCATCAATCCGCTGCCATTGATTTCCTATATCTTCGCGTTCTTTGCCGCGTTCATGATCAAATCCATCATCATCATTCCCGCTGCCATAGAACTGAGAGCGAAAAACGATCCCGAGTTCAAGCGCCAGTATGAAGAGTTGAAGAAAGCTTTCGAAAACGGGCCACCTGCTGAGAAGCCAAAGAACGTCGATTGATCATTTCCTGATCCTTCAGGCTTCACGACGCCAACGCCGGACCTCGAAGTCGGCATGGGTTTCCAACAACTCGGAAACGGGAAACTCATCTTCAAACACCGGCAAGCGCGTGTCGCCTTCATGGGAAGCCAGAACATGGCTCACCAACAAATCGTCCAGAATCGGCAGGAATGCGGCGTAAATTTCCGAACCGCCGATGATGAATACCTGACCGGAAATGCCTTCCAGTTGTTGCAGTTCGTCCGGGTGATGAATCACCTCCACACCTGCCGCCGACCAATCGGGATCACGGGTGAGAACGATGTTGCGGCGCTTGGGCAAGGGACGGCCGATCGATTCATAAGTCTTGCGACCCATCACGATCGGGTGGCCGGAGGTGGTGCGCTTGAAAAAGGCAAGATCCTCGGGCAGATGCCAGGGCAGTCCGCCCGCACGGCCGATCACCCGGTCCGGAGTCATGGCCACCACGGCTGTGAGATGAAGTTTCAATTCCTTTTCCTAATCCCCTCCCCTGCCTGCCGCAAGTCCTGCGAGTGATTTCCTTTTTGTTAGATCAAATCGGACTCATGGCTTGGCGACATAAAACAGGATCGCGCTGCCGCCGTATTCGCGGCGATCCGTCAGCTCCATGTCCTCGGCTGCGGGCGATGGCTGGTTGGCGGAAATTTCCGCGAGAAACAATCCGTCCGCGGCCAGGCGCGGAGCGATGAGGCCTGCCTTGAGGAGATTGCCCACGTGGTCCTTGTCGCCATAATGCTTCCAATACGGCGGATCGGCGAAGATCAGATCGAAACTGCCGGCCTCGCGCTTGAGGAAGGCCGGGACATCCGACTTCACCGCACGGCCGCCGTCGAGGCGGGCCTTGGTGAGATTCTCCGCAATCACCTTGCAGGCTTGATGGTGCTCATCCACGAACACGCACGAAGCCGCCCCACGGCTCAGCGCCTCCAGCCCGATGGCACCCGAGCCGGCGTAAAGATCCAGCACCCGCGCCTGCTCCACCCGGTCCGCGAGAATCGAGAAGATGGCCTGACGGACAAAATCCGTGGTCGGTCGTGCAACGGCGGGAGGCACCTTGATGGCGATACGGCCCGCTTTTCCGGCGATGATTCTCATGATGGCCGCGCCATCAAGCGGCATCCGGCCCGCCGCGTGAAGCCAAAAACCCGGACCGGGCACCGCGCGAGACCTTACTTTTTCGCGTAGGTTCGGCTAAATTTCTTTCCGATGCGCGCCCAGGCGGCTAAACGATGCCGCGAACTGCGCCATTCCAAGCTCCAGGTGAATCCAATCCACCCGGCAGCAGGAAAGGCACGGAACATGCATCTCTCCCGTCCCCCCCATGCTTTTCACCAGCTTTCCATTCG
>JALOTR010000012.1 GCA_025457805.1 Akkermansiaceae bacterium
CACTTGAGGCCAGGCTTGCCATCCGCTCGTCCGCAGGGCTCGGCATGCACACCTTGATGCTGCAGACGGTCTAACTCTGAGCTGCCTCAAGGCAAATGGCAGCGTCTGGGCAAGTGGCGACAACCAATTCGGCCAACTCGGGGATGGCTCCACGACATCCACCAATTCCCCGATCGAAGTGCTCACCGGCGTGAAAGCCATTTCCGCAGGCAGAAACCACAGTTTGTTCATCAAGGAAGATGGCAGCGCGTGGTCCTGCGGATCGAATGCGTATGGGCAATTGGGAAATGGCACGACGAATAGCGGTGCCACTCCCAATCCCGTGCAGGTCCTCACGGATGTGCAAGCCGTCTCCGCCGGATCAACGCATAGCCTGTTCCTCAAAACCGACGGCACGGTGTGGGCATGTGGCGAGAATTTCTTCGGTCAACTCGGGGATGGGACCAGAATTGACAGATCCATTCCCACTCAGATTTCCCTCACCGATGTGAAAGTGGTTTCCGCTGGCCCCCATCATAGCCTCTTCCTCAAACAAGATGGCACCGCGTGGGCATCAGGTTCGAACTCGGACGGGCAATTGGGAACTGGTCCCAATGTGAGCGACTTCTTCAAGTCCACGCCAGTCCAAGTGCTCACGGGGGTGCGCACTCTGGATGCCGGCGGATCCCACAGCATTTTCGTGAAAAACGATCCGGGCGGCACCACCTATGCAACCGGCGGCAACTACAATGGCGAATTTGGCGATAACAGCACGAATCCATCGTTCAGTCCCAAGCTGGTGTTTTTCGGAGGCGTCGATGTCTCGGCGGGGGCAAGTCATACAATGTTCATGAGAACCGGTGCGATCCATGCCACAGGGTTCAACAACGGCGCGCTGGCCATCGGCAACAACGACACCCAGCTCAGACCCGTCAAGACTCTCACGGAAGGAGATCAAGCCGTCTCGGCGGGCCAGAACCACAGCCTGATTTTGGTGAGAAGCGGCAAGGTGTTTGCCAGCGGCAGGAACCTCTCAGGGCAACTCGGAGATGGCACACTGCTATCAACAGCCACTCCGGTGGAAGTCACCGGGTTGTGGATTCCGGAACTGGTAGTGAACGCACCCGGCGGCCAAAGACTCGACTCCGGCGGAACCACAACGGCATTTGGAAGTGTGAATCGCGGATCGAACCAAAGTCTCACCTTCACCCTCAAAAACGCGGGTTTTGGGGCTCTCACAGGAATTACTCCCACTTTCATCGGTGGAAATGCTTCGGACTTCACAATCGCGCTTGCACCCTTGTCCGAAGTTTCCCCGGAAGGAACCACCACCTTTACCGTGAGATTTACCCCGGCGGGCAATGGTGCCCGCGCCACGACCTTGCGTCTCGCGAGCAGCGATCCGGATGAAAGCAGCTTCGATATCCCGCTCAGTGGCATCGGCGTGGGCATCCCCGAAATCACCGTGCTCAATGGCACGGCAAATCTCAACGATGGCAATTCCGCGAGTTATGGGTCCGTGAATCGCGGCACGAACAAGGTGATTTCCTTCACCATCAGAAACACCGGCACCCTCAGTCTCACCGGCATCGCGGCAAGCCTCAGCGGCGGGACCGTTTCCGACTATGCCATCACTACGGCTCCGGCTTCATCGTTGGCGCCGAATGCGAGCACCACAGTGAGTGTGAGATTCACCCCAGCGGCCGCCGGTGCGCGCACGACCACGCTGCGCATCGCGAGCAACGACGCGGATGAAAACCCCTTCGATATCCCCCTTTCCGGCACGGGGGTGAGCGTTCCTGAAATAGCCATCAACCAGGGCAAAGCACTGCTCGTCGATGCGGCATCCAGCGTGGCTTTTGGATCGATTGATATAGGCTCCAATCGTATCATCTCACTCACCATCAGGAATGTCGGCACCGCCAATCTCACCGGCATCGCTGCCAGCCTGCCGGGAGCCAGCGCGACGAGTTATAAAATCACCACTGTTCCTCCAGCCACCCTCGCGCCGGATGCCACGGCCACCGTGAGCATCCGCTTCACACCGTCCGCACCGGGTGCACGAAACACCTTGCTTCGCATCTCCAGCAATGATGCGGATGAAAACCCATTCGACATCGCCCTCACCGGCAGCGGTATGGCGGTTCCGGAAATCACGGTTGCGAATGGGAGGGCAAACCTCATCGATGGCAAATCCACCGTCGGTTTCGGATCCGTCAAGTCAGGCTCATCCGAGGTCATCACCCTGACCATCAGGAACACCGGCACCGCGCCGCTGACGAAAATTGCCGCATCCCTCAACGGAGCCCAAGCCAACCAGTTCAAAGTATCCAAACCCGGCGCAAGTCTCGCCCCAGGAAAGTCCACTACGGTGAAAGTCACCTTCAGCCCCACGGGCACAGGAGCGCGTTCCACCACCTTGCGGATCGCCAGCAGCGATAGCGACGAAAAGGTCTTTGAGATCAAACTGTCCGGCACCGCAGGCGCGGCGGCCAAGTCCGCTCTCGTCGCCGGAGTGGCAGCCTCCCGGAACGCTCCGGAAAGTGGCAAAGTCACCTCCCGCCTCCTCGCGGATGGCTCGCGCCATCGCATCCTCACCGTGGAAAAAAGTGCCGCCGCCGGCCTCATCCCATTGGTGGAAGTGTCATCGGATCGCGTCACCTGGTTCAGCGGGCCGGATCATACCGCCGTCCTCATCGACGATGCCGCCCTCCTGCGGGTCATGGACCGCACGCCTCATTCACCCGCGGCCAAGCGTTTCATCCGGGTTCGCTGGCTGGCCGGGAATCGCTGAGACTTCACTCATCTCCGGTGCGAATCCGGAAGGGTGAAGTGCACTCCAGAAGCATACACGCGATCACGTGTCGCGACGCTCTTGTGACGAAGGGGGAGTTATGATATTTCCCCATCTTCATGAACTCATTCCCCCCTGCCGATTGTCCAGCATGTGTTCTTTTGGTGGATCAAGCCTCCGAGATGAGACATGCCATAGAGCGCACGCTCACTGCAAATGGCTATCAGGTTCACATCGCCACCAACCGCCATGAGGCAGCGGCCGAAGTGCGGGAAAACGAAATCCACCTCGTGGTGATGAACATGCTCATGCCGCATGCGGAGGGAATCGGCACTCTCATGGCCATTCGTTCGATTTCTCCCACGATGAAGCTCATCGCGATGCCCGGTGAAACGGGCGACCAGGCCGGCCATTTCCTGCCGCTTGCCAAGTCGCTCGGCGCATCCGCCATTCTCACCCATCCGCTCGATCACGAGCTTCTGCTCAAGACCGTGCGTGGACTGCTCAGTCAGGAGCTCCGGCAGATGGCGTGTTGACGGAATCCGGTTGTTTCACCGCCTCCAGATCGCTGGCGTGGATGCGGTCCCGCTTTTTAAGGAAAAACAGTGCGCCTAACAAGGCCCACAGCGCATTGCAGCCAAAGCCCGCCAAGGAAGCGGCCACGGCAACTTCCGCCGGAACCCGGGCGAGATCGTGCAGCAGCACTTCGAAAAGTTTCTCCCGCACACCCACGCCGCCGATGGACACGGGCATGCCGCTGATGGCATCGATCACCGGCATGGCGGACATCACATCCGAGTAAGCAGGGCTGCCACCCACTGCCCGCACGCCGCAGTAATAGGAGGAGAAATACGCACCCAGCATCAGGAAGGAAACGCCGAGGCCCGCGAGGGCATGCCGCCACTTTTTCCGATAGATATCATATAACTCCGGTATCTGCTTCATCATCGGCCAGCGCGCGAAGCGGTTGTTGCCATGAATGCGCCGATGCACCGGAGGCGAGGCAAATACGAAGATGAGCGCCACCATCGCCAGCCCGCCACCCAGATAGACCCAGGCGAAGTGGATGACGCCGCGGCCGAGCACGCTCGGATCCGCGAGCGCATCAAAACGCGCGGCGGACATGATGAAAAACAACAGGGCAATCGAAACCAGCCCCGCCAGATGATCCGCCGTCACGGCCATCGCGATGACCAGCTTGCGCCCGGGATGATCCCGCATGAGCAGGATGATGCGCGCGGCGGATCCACCGAGCCCGCTTACCGATGCCAGGCTGAACAAACCATCGATCATCGTCAGTTCCACCGCCCTCCCGAGGGAAATGCGGATGTCTTGCGCCCGCAGGAAAAACCACCCACGCGCCGCCTGAAGGACAACTGAAATTCCTGCCAACGCAGCACCGCCAGCCAGCCAGCGGTAATCCACCGCGCCCGGCCGGGTGAAAACGGAGTGATCGAACTCCACTTGCGAGAAGGCCCAATACAGACAGCCCGCCGTGAGCGCCAGCTTGAGGAGAAATACGAGGATGGCCTTCATGCGGGCGGCCACCCCTCTAGGCGGATTTCTCAATCTCGGTGGCAATGGTTTCCACATTCTCCAGGATGCCCTTGGCGGCAGCGGAATCGCCTATTTTCAAACCAAAGTGTTTCTCCAGCGCGACTACCAACTGCAGTGCATCTACCGAATCCAGCCCCAGACCCTCGCCGCCGAAGATGGCCGTCGTGTTGCCGATTTCCTCCGGTTTGGAATCGAGCATCAACTCCTCCACCATCACTTCCTTGATTTTTGCACGCAGGGTTTCGCTATCCATGATGGGTGGGTGAATCGGGTTTTGAGTGGGTTGAGAAGATATCAGTAAATCCCGCCATCGATTTTCAGCGAGGCGCCCGTGATATAGGCGGCATCGTTGCTGGCAAGGAAATAGACCGCTGCGGCCACTTCCTCCGGCTTGCCAAAGCGGCGCATCGGGATGCCCGCGCGGGCCTGCTTGCGGGCGTCTTCATCCATCGCGCCGATCGCATCGGTCTCGATGTAGCCGGGCAGGATCGAATTCACCGTGATGCCCGAGCGGGCGACTTCTTTGGCCAGCGTCCGACCCAGCGCCACCACTCCCGCCTTGGCGGCGGCGTAGTTGGTTTGCCCCAAGGGCGGGAGGATGGCACTCAGCGAGGCGATATTGATGATGCGCCCGAAACGCTGCCGCATCATCGGCGTGACCACCGCGCGGCAGCCATGGAAGGTGGAATCGAGATTCGAGGAAATCACCTCATGCCACGTCTCGCTCGGCATGGCAGGCAGCAGGCAATCGCGGTGCATCCCGGCATTGTTCACCAGCACGTCGATCCGTCCATCCGCTTGGACGATGGTTTCCACCGCCTGGGTCCATGCCGCGGAATCCGTGACTTCCAGATCCAGCAAACGACAACGTCCCGGAAACTCCGCCGCCAGCGCAGCGGCTTGCTCACGATTCCGCCTTACCCCCAGCCAGACCGAGGCCGCCGGATCACGATCCAGAAAATAGCGGCCAATCGCCAGACCGAGCCCGCCATTTCCGCCAGTGATGAGAATCGAACGCACGCCCGAAACTGGCGCAGCGCGGCTGGCAGGTCAAGGTTGGCGGGGATGGTGGCGATAGGGCTTTCAAAATTCGTTTGGCGAGCATCCCGACCGATGTTAAATCCACACCAGATTGATCGGAAGCGAGTCACCCACCCTGCGGCAGCGCATCGAAGGCTTCGAGCTCGATGAACCGGGAGTGACGCTTCCCTTCACCAGCCGTTTGGCGCGCGAACAAGGATGGAGTCATGTGTTTGCGGCGCGTGTGGTCCGCGAATACAAACGCTTTCTCTGCCTCGCATGCGAAGCGGGTCATCCTGTGACGCCCTCGGAGGAAGTCGATCAGGCATGGCACCTGCATTTGGTTTATACACAGAGTTATTGGAAAGACCTTTGCGGGGATGTGCTCGGCCGGGAACTCCACCATGGCCCCACCCGCGGCGGCGCGGCGGAAGGGGAAAAATTCGTGGATTGGTATGGTAAAACTCTCGAAAGTTATGGGCGCTTGTTCGGCGAGGTCCCGCCCACAGATATCTGGCCATCACCGGCGCAGCGATTTGGTGGTCCATTCGCCGCCCGCTGGGTGGACCCGGAAAAATTCTGGATTGTCCCCAAGCCGCAATGGAAATGGATATCATTTCGCAAATTGTTCCGTATTCGACCCACCCCATCCCCATGATCATCCCCTCGCTGGAAATGCTTGCTCGGATTCCTCTGCTCGATTGGTACGGGACGGAGTTCCTGTTATTCTATATCGTTGCTCTCATCGTTATCGGCTTGTGGACGATCCGCCGCGCCCGGCGCTCGCTGCATTGTTATGACAATTCCCACGAACATGCGCTACTGACAGATCCCTTCGAGGTTGCCTATCTCTCCGCCGGTCCGGACAGGGTCACCCAATTGGCTATATCGAGATTGATCCACCGCAAGTTGGTGTTGTGGCAATCGGGATTCTGGAAATCGAGTCTGATCGCCAACCAGGGTCGCACGGGAGTTCCATCAGATCTGTTGGAACCAGAGCGCGTTCTGTTAGGCCGGATTCAGGCCTTTGGTGCGAAGGGCATGCCGGTCAAAGGCGCGCCTGCAGTGGTGTTTCCCACGCTGCGACCGATCGAGGTGCGGCTTGCATTGTTGGGACTGCGGCCCACGGAAGAAGAACGAAAGTCGGCGACCACTACCACGATTCTGCCGCTTCTGTTGTTGGTGCTTTTGGGCGCAGCGAAGGTGGGGATCGGATTCATGAGTGACAAACCCGTATTGTTCCTCGTTCTGTTGCTGGTCCTCACGGTGATTGTGATGATGAGCATGCCCGGTCTGGTCCCGCGGCTCACGCCGTCCGGCGAGCGCATGTTGGACAAGATGCGATTGAAGAATGAGACCGCACGTCATGGTGCCCGGGTGGATGATCTTGCGGAAATGGGCATGTTTTCCCACTCGGTGGCATTGTTCGGACCGGTGGCCGTCGCGATGTTGCCCGGCTTCGGTGCCATTCACCAAGAGATCGAGCGGCTCAAGGCCCAAGCCGTAACCACTGCCGCAAGCGGCTGTTCCTCCGGGGGAGTAAGCAGCGGCTGCGGTGGAGGTGGCTGCGGCAGCAGTGGCAGCAGTGGCAGCGGAGGAGGAAGTGGCTGCGGCAGCAGCGGTTGCGGTGGGTGTGGCGGAGGTGATTGAAATCAAAGGCGGTTCGCTCATTTCAAGGACCCATGAGTCGTGCTGCCAGTAAGATGCAGCGACTTCTTGGGCCCCTGGAGCACGAGGGCATAGGTGGCATTGATGAGATCGTCCTCGCCCATGTAAGGTGCGCCCATGTGAGGGGTGGTGAAATGCAGTCCATAGCCGGGTTCCCATGCCAGGGCGAACCACCATGCGTATTCGGAAATGATTTTCTGATAGGCATCCGGCAAGGCAAGATTGAGTCCTAACAGACCGAGCGAACCGCCGGGTTCTCCATAGGCATGGCTGTTGCGGATCCAGGGATGGTTCGCGGCCATGAATCCTGTCATCGCATCGCGCATGTCCGGTCGCTGATTGCGAAGATGTGCAGCCATGGCAAACAAGCCGGAGCGCGACCAGAATTCCTCGGTGTCTTTGTAGGAACGGTTGTATCCCAACGAGCCATGCCCGCCTTCCTTGGGATCGGACCATGACATCTCCATGTAGGGCATGAGCAATTCCCAAATGCCGGATTTCATCCCACAACGCATGGCGAGCGCTTCGAAAACCAGCAGATGGCAAGCTGGAGCGACGAGCGCCTTTTCCTCATAAGGCAGGCCACTCGGACCATGGCCAAGTGCGGGCACATCCCACTTGCTTGGATGCTGGCCATTCACGGCCCAATCGCGGAGTTCATCGAGGTTCTTCAACACCGACTTGTCACCCGTGGCAAGATGCCACTCGCTGTAGAGGATGCCGGCATAGGCACCTGCCCAGAATCCAAGATTTCCATAGTCATCCGGTTTCTTATACTTTTCCTTGGCCCATTCGACCGCCTTGCGGACACGCGATTTGTGCTTTGCTTCGCCCGTGGCGATCAGTGCCAAGGCGGAATAACAAGTGCGGATCATGTCGCCGGACCAACTGCCGTCTTCCTTCTGCGTCCGGACGAGAAACTCCAGACAATCCTCCAACAAACGCGCCGCCTCCGGATCATCGGCCGGATTCATGGTGGTGAAAGCACGTTTGCGGGCAAGGGGAAATTCGATGGTTTCTACCTTACCTTTTCGTAGCAGAGTGATAGGAAGTGTGGTTTTTCCTGCTTTGAGGGCGAGTTCGGTTTCGCGGCCGATGATGGCTTCGTGGCTGCGCTGAAACCATTCCCAGCCCGGGCTCAGATCGTTGACAGGCAGGGGCTTGCCAGCGATCGCAAGGATCACATCGCCAGTTTTGAGATGTTCTCTCGCCGCAGAGGAACCTGATTGTACGGTCATCACCGCGAGTGAAGTCTGCTTGTGTTCGGTGAGCGCATCAAAGCCTAACAGACCCGCCGCCAGCTTGTCCGGTCCGAGACCCCCATTCGATCTGCCATATAACTTCGGGCTGGGTTCCAAGTGGAGTCGTTCCAAACGAGGAGTGCCAATCACCACGCTGGCATCGGGACCATTTTTCACCCGCAGGCCGAAGGTTTTTCCTTCTAACAATTTCATCATCTCCGCAGGAATTTCCGCCCATGCCCGGGAGCCGGCGGCCATTGGTGTCAGCGGATTGAGTTTGACCCCCACCGCTTCCACTTCGGCGGCGGTGCCGAAGCCGCCGCCGCTCCAGTCGCTCTCGATCACGAAACGGAATGCATCAACAATCACCGGTTCCGGCAGCGTGATTTCAAGTGTCTTGCGGTTGTCGGCTTCGATGGTTTCTCCGGAGTTCACGGATTTCCAATCCTCGCCCGGCAGCCGGATTTCGAGGCGATATCTTCTCGCCACGCCATTGGTGAATCCACCCTGCCTCGGAGTGTAGCGGATGCGGGTGAGGCGAGTGGGTTTGCCAAACTCCAGACCCAGCCAATGGGGTGGCTTGTCCTGTTGGCCGCTGTAGTTGGAATGCCAATCCGTTTTGATATCTCCATCGAATGCCTTGTCAGCCTCCGCTCCTGGATGGCCGGATGAGGAAATCACCACCCACTCCGCTCGTGGCGCCGGGCTTGATACCTCGGTGGCCCCTGATGCAAAAACCTCACCGCTCGCAGGATCCAGTGCTTCTAACAAAACCTTGCCCGACTGTTTTCCCGATGAGCCATAGAGATCCACCGATAACAACCCGCGCCACTCGCCACCCGCTTCCCTTTCCTTGTCGGTGAGCGCAGGCACCTGGATCGGCAAGCTCGCTGCCGCATCCGGCGCGAGTTCGAAGCCACCATCGCCGACCAAGGGCCAGGACCGGATGGTATTTCCATTCGTTTCAAATCCACCCACCGGCACCGGGGCCGCGAACAAGGGTGAACACATCAATACTCCAGCAAACAAACGATACATGACGCCGTGATAACGCCACAAATCGACCGATCCTTCCAGCAAAACCGCCGGACGGGATCAACCACCCGCATCCCACCATGCCGGTTGTTTGCCGGGCTTCCACTTGATGTTGCAGCCGCTGCTGGGATAAGGCCGCGCCAAGGGCTCCTCGCCCGCAAGCATCCGTCGTGCGGATTCGCGCAGATCTCCACCATGCGCAGCCTGTCCGCTGCGGGGGCGCGAGTCATCGAATTGCCCGGCGTAGAACAGGTGACCTTCGCCATCAAAGAGGAAAAAATCCGGCGTGCAGGCCGCGCCGTAAGCGATCGCCGTTTCCTGCGTGTCATCGATGAGATAGGGGAAATCCCATTTTCTCTCCTGTGAAAATTCCATCATGTGCTCGGGTCCGTCCTGCGGATACTTCTCGGTGTCGTTGGAATTGATGGCTACGGTATGGACTCCCTGCTCCCAGAGTTCACGCGCCAGAACTCCCAAGGCATCCGCCAGATGAACCACGAAGGGGCAGTGATTGCATGCAAACACCACCAGCAAACCCTTGGGCCCCATCGCGTCCTTGAGGGTGACCACCGTGCCATGCGCATTCGGCAGTGAGAAATCCGGCGCCGCATCTCCGGTATGCAGGCGGAATGTGGAAAGAACTTCGGACATGCCGACATCATAACACAGGTCACGCCGAGGTGAAATCGTTTTCAATCCCGTCCTGAAATGCGCGACAATCCTCGTGACGGCCGTCACAAAAATTGTCGCATGTTTTTCCCGCGCGATTCCCACTTGGACAGCAGGCTGGATCCGCGTCATGGTGGCGGCGCGATGCCAGCCAGCCTCCAGCCGGAAGAAATCTTGCGATACTCGCGCCACCTACTCATCCCCGCGGTCGGCGAGGCGGGTCAATTGCGCTTGAAACAAGCCTCCGTCCTGCTCGTCGGCACTGGCGCTCTCGGTTCGCCCTCCGCCATGTATCTCGCTGCCGCAGGTGTCGGCCGTCTCGGTCTGGTGGATGCGGATGTGGTGGATGCCTCGAATCTCCAACGCCAAATCCTTCACGGCGAGTCATGGGTGGGAAAACCCAAACTCGAAAGCGCCGCCGCGCGATTGCGCGAGGTCAATCCCCATGTCGATGTGGTGCTTCATCCCGTGCGATTCACTCCGGCCAATGCCATGGAAATCGCAGCGAGTTATGACATCATCGTCGATGGTTCGGACAATTTTCCCACCCGCTTCCTCACCAACGACACGGCCTTCTTCCTGCGCAAACCCCTCGTTTACGGCGCGATCCACCGCTTCGATGGACAAACTTCGGTCTTCGCCCCGCACCTCGGCGGGCCTTGTTACCGCTGCCTACTTCCCACCATGCCCGCGGCCGGCAGCGTGCCATCGTGTCAGGAAGCCGGTGTGCTTGGGGTCCTGCCAGGCATCATTGGCTCGATTCAGGCGATGGAAACGCTCAAGTTGATCCTTCAAATCGGCACCGTCCCGCTCGGCAAGCTCACGGTTTATGATGCGTTGCAAAGCAGTTTCCGCTCGCTCAAACTCCACCGCGATCCCAAGTGTCGGCTTTGTGGTGATCAACCCGACATTCAATCGGTTTCGAACGGCGAAACACTCGCCTCCGCATCCTGCGAAATTTCCACCTCACACCCCATGGACAGCATCACCACCACCGAACTCCGCGAATTGTTAGATAAGGGATATGATGGCATCCTAGTCGATGTCCGCGAGCCTGCCGAACATGCCATCGCCCACATCGAAGGCTCGCGCTTGATCCCGCTGGGCACTCTGGGCGATCACCTCGGCGAACTGCCAAAGGACAAGGAAATCCTCATCCACTGCAAATCCGGGATGCGCTCTGCCAAAGCCGTGCAGATCCTGTTAGATAATGGCTACACCCGGGTGAAAAACGTCTCGGGCGGCATCGATGCATGGTTGAAGGGATGATTCAATCCCCATCCGGCTTGGTGGGATCCTTCATCGGACTCTGGGCCATGCGGAAGCTGGATGGATCGTCGGGTTTGGCGGGATCAAAAGGTTTCACATCATCCACAAGGTGTTTAGCCAGTTCGGGGAAGCCGCTGCGGATTCCTTCGACGATGCACTTGGCGATTTCATAACTTCCGAAGTTGTTATGATGCGTTCCATCCTGAAACGCGGCATCGAGATTGGCGCCGAGGGCTTGGTATAGCTTGCGGCTCATCGGATGAAGATCGATGAGCGTGGCCTCGGTCGATTTCGCCACGCGCCGCACCGCATCGGGATAACCCGCCAGCGTGTCCTTGTGCACGCCTCCCTTGCGTTCCATTGAGGTGACGAGCACCGCCGTGGCACCTTTTCCTTGGATGTCCTTGACCATGGCGGTGAGATCACTTTCGTAAGTTGCAAGTGCATCCGGCTGTTTGCTTTTCATGTCGTTGTGGCCGAACTGGATGAAGACATAGTCGCCCTTTTTTGCCAGTGAGAGCACCTTCTTCACCCGGCGTGCAGAGAGCGAGCTGCGGATCGATTCACCGGATTCTGCATAGTTGGCCACGGCGATCCCCGGTTTGAAAAAACGCGGCAGCATCTGGCCCCAGGAGTTCCACGGCTCGTAGGGCTGATCCGTCACCGTCGAATCCCCTAACAGAAACACGGTGGTCGCCTCCGGGGCCGGTGTGATCACCACTCCCGCAACGCAGGGACGTGGGCCGTTGAATTCGAGGGTAAGTTTCTGATCCCAATGCAGATAGTCCTTTTCCCGTGGCTTGAGCCCCACTCGCGAGCCGTCTTCGATCTCCGGCGTGCGGATGTTGGCGGTGAATTTGCGGACAACTTGCTCGCCTTGGGCCGTGGTGATGTTTTCCAGCATGAGACGCCGCGACTCGGACTTGATGGTGGTATCGGAAGTTCCTTTGGAATCTCCCAGCGTCACCTCGACATCATAGTTTCCCTCCGGCAGATCCACCGAAAAACAAAAGCCACCTTCAGCTGTTAGAAAATCCCCACCCCAGGCATCGCCGCCGCGATCCGTTGTGGTGGGCGCGTGGCCGATTTCAAATCCATAACCGCGCTCCTTGCTGTAGTTCATCGACGCCTCCACACCGATCGTCTCCGCCGCCACCCGCGATGTGCCGAAGTCGAAGCGCATGGGTTTGGTTTCCGCGTGGGAAGGAAGCAGGAGCAACAATAGAGGGAACAAGGGTTTCATGGCACCCAAGTATCGATCCGGCAGAACCCGATGTCACCCACCATTCCGTCCTTCAATTGGGGGACGGCTCGGCTCAGAGGGGTGGCAGACTTGCCAAAATGGCGTCCAGACGCTCGCGGGTCCCATGGGTGTCGCACCAGTTTCCGATGTATGCCATGTCGAGAGTCTCAGGTCCCTGCACCGCAAGCACATCCCGGGCATCATCAAGATCCTTGGATCGGCCCCAACGGATTTTCTGGACGATGAGATCCTCGGCAGTGGGAAGCCAAGTTTCGATTCCCAATTCAGGAGCGGCCTTCTTGTACCTGCGATTGAACTGCTCCTTTACGAAAGGATCATCAAAAAGCTCAAACAGTTCGACTACCAAAGCCGTGTTTCCAGCGGCCTTTCCAATGTGCCTGCGACCCCAGGTGATGGTGTCGAATTGGACTTGGTCTCGGAACTCAATCTCAGGCTCGAGGCGGGAAATGAGTTGGTTGATGCTTTCGGGCCGATCAACCTTCTGATTCCCATGCTGGCCCATGCCAGCGAGATCCGTCAGACCCTGGCGCTGATCGACAAGGCGCGTGCCCAGCTGGACGCGCGCGCACAGGTGCACGGGATGGTGCGCATCGGTGCCATGATCGAGGTGCCCGCCGCCGCGCTGACCATTCCGCTGTTCCTGCGCCATTTC
>JALOTR010000479.1 GCA_025457805.1 Akkermansiaceae bacterium
GCCCGATGAAAAAGTCGCGGTGGATGCCCTCCACGGCGAGCTTCCCGGCTTTGGCAAACCCGACCTCGTGGTCTGCGTGGTGGATGCCTCGAATCTGGAACGCCACCTCCAACTCGCGCTCCAGGTCATCGAACTCCGCATCCCCACCATCATCGCCCTCAACATGGTGGACATGGCGGAAAGAGCCGGGCTGCGGCTGGATGCGGCAAAAATTTCCGAGGAACTCGGCGTGCCCGTCGTCCCGATGCAGGCCAGCGCCGGCAAGGGGATCATCGAACTGAAACAAGCGCTGCGTTTCCCATTTCCCTCCGCCCCGGAAGCCCGTTGGACAACGAGCGGCCCGGACCCGGATGCCTCCCGCCGCGACTTCATCCGCTCGCTCTGCGAACTCGCCGCCCGCCGGCCGGATGCCCATCAACTCACCCTCTCGGACAAGCTCGACCAGTGGCTCCTGCATCCCATCTGGGGCTGGGTGGTGTTTCTGGTCACGATGTTTGCGGTGTTCTGGGCAATTTTTTCCTTCGCGCAGATTCCCATGGGCTGGATCGAGGCAGGGCAGGGGAGCATCGCCACCTGGGTGGAAAGCCTCGTGCCGGAGGGTGATCTGCGCTCACTGCTTGTCGATGGCGTGCTCGGCGGCGTGGGCGGCGTGGTGATTTTCCTGCCGCAGATCGTGCTGCTGTTTTTCTTCATCGGGCTGCTGGAAAGCTCCGGTTACATGGCGCGCGCCGCCTTTCTCATGGATGGCGTGATGGCCAAGGCGGGCTTGAGCGGCAAGGCCTTCCTGCCACTTTTCAGCTCCTATGCCTGCGCCATTCCCGGGGTGATGGCCACTCGCACCATCGACTCCGCGAAAGAACGCCTCGTGACGATTTTCGTGGCTCCCTGGATGAGCTGCTCGGCCCGGCTTCCGGTGTATTTCCTCATCGTTCCGCTGCTTCTCCATGAACAGGAAGGAACCTGGAAACAAGCTGCAGTCCTCTTCGCCATTTATGCGCTGGGAACTGGCACCGCCTTCATTGTCGCCCGTCTGCTTCGCAAAAAACTCGGCCCTGACTCCGGAGCGAATCATTTCATGCTGGAGCTTCCAGCCTATCGCGCGCCGCAGTGGTCCTACATTTTCCGCCACGTCCTCGAACGCGGCTGGGCCTTCGTCGCCAAGGCGGGAACCATCATTCTCGGGCTCTCGATCCTGCTCTGGGCGCTGAGCACTTACCCGAAATCGGACGATGAATCCGTGGATCCGCTCACCTACAGCGCCATGGGCCGGATCGGAGCCGTGATCGAGCCGGTGGTGAAACCGCTGGGCTTCGATGGCCGGATCGGCACCGCCGTCCTGACCTCCTTCGCCGCCCGCGAGGTGTTCAACTCTTCCCTCGCCGTCATTTTCCGCGTCGAGGAGGGCGAAAGCGATGAGGACACCCGATCCCACACCCGCGATCGACTCGCCGCCGCCACATGGCCGGATGGCCGCCCCCTCTTCACGCCGCTCACCCTGGTCTCGGTGCTTGTTTTCTTCATCTACGCCCTCCAATGCCTCCCCACTTCCGCAGTGGTGGCTCGCGAATCCGGCTCTTGGAAATGGGCGATCCGCCAGTTTGTTTTCATGACCGCCTTCGCTTATATTGCCTCCCTCGTCGTCTATCAGGGCGGGCGGTTGCTTGGATTTTGAGCAAGGCGGGCAAATTGGAACCACGGATTGCACGGATTTCACGGATTGAGTCAGTGCCACCTGCAAGTCATTTCGGCTCAACAAAAAACCTCCAAATCTGCGAAATCTGAGAAATCTGTGGTTCAATTTTCTGCTCTCGGATTCACACTCACTCCATGGACACGCAAACCTACATCGCCGCTGGGATCGTGACGCTCACGGTCGTGATTTTCCTCGTCCGCATCGCAAAGCCGCGCAAGAAATCCGGCGGCTGTGGTCACGATTGCGGCTGCGGGAAAAAACCGCACTCGCATTGAAACTAAGGCCACTCCGGGCCGCGTGTGAGGTCACTCACTCCTCCTCAAACTTCCGGCCGATCAAATCCGCGATCGCTTCCAACGCGGCATCCTCATCGGGACCATCCGAGCTCACGGTGATCACCGATCCATGACCGGCGGCCAGCATCATGAGGCCCATGATGCTTTTTCCGTCCACTTCCTCGCCGTCTTTTTCCACAAACACATCCGCTTGGAAACGGTTCGCCGTTTTGACGAATTGAGCTGCGGGCCGGGCGTGAATGCCGAGTTTGTTGAGGATCGTGAATTCTTTTTTGGCCATGGAAATGCGGCTCGTGCCGGGGGAAGCCTAGAAAGTCCCACCGCCATCTCCAAGGCAAAAGTTCCGCAGCCGGGAGGGAATTGTCGGAGCCGCTTCATCCACCCGCTTGGGGGAGCTCCAGTGATTTTGTTTCCGATCGGTTCTTGCTGCCAGGGCCCGGATTCTGCTACCAGATCCTCATGTTCCGGATCCTCTTCCCACTGGTTCTCGCACTGTCCCCCATTTCGCTCCAAGCGGGCGAACCCATCGCCCTGTTCAACGGCAAGGACCTCACGGGCTGGACCTTCGATGTCATCGATCCCGAGGTGAAACCTGAAAGCATCTGGTCGGTCTCCGATGGGATTCTCATCTGCAAAGGCAGGCCACCCGGAGTGATCCGAACCACCAAGGAGGATTTTTCCAACTACGAACTCACCATCGAGTGGCGTTGGGCACCGGACAAGAAACCCGGCAACAGCGGCGTCCTCATCCACTCCTCCAAGCCCCGCGAGATGTTCGCCTGGCCGAAGTCCGTCGAAGTCCAGCTTGGGACTGGCAACGCCGGGGATTTTTGGGTCATCGGTGAGACCCTCAGCGTCGCCAACAGCACCCCGCAAGGCCGCCGCTGGCTCAAGCGCCAGGAAAGCACGGAAAACAAACCTGGCGAGTGGAACACCATGCGCATCCGCTGCGAGGCGGACAAAGTCAGCGTCTGGGTTAACGACACCCTCATGAACGAGGCCACCGCCCTCTCCGCCACAAAAGGCGCCATCTGCCTCCAAAGCGAAGGCGCGGAAATCCACTTCCGCAAAGTGGAGCTCAAGCCGATCCAGTAGGCTAGACTCCAGCAAAATCAGGCGGACAGCTCCCGCCAAAGGAACAGTCCCCTTGCTGCGATTCCGGCGGCTCCCTGCACCTTGCAAGACGCCATCTGGAAAATCCGGCCGCTCCCTGCACCTTGCAGGACGCCATCGGCAAACCCCACCCGTCCCCTGCAACCCGCAACGGCAAGCCCGCGTCCTTATATCAAGCCCGCCGCCTCCCGCCCCACCCCGCCCACAAAAGCCCCGGAAATACGCACCCCACCCCGGAAACCCCTTGAAAAATCAAGCGCCCTAGCCATCCTCACAACCAACCTCCCTATTTGGATATAACCGGGGGAGGTGCTACGAATTCAACGTTCTGCAAGAAATGAATCGCTTCGGTAATACGATACGCTACAAAATCATCTACACCATTTCCGTCGGGTCATTTTTGGCAATGGCAGTTTTTGTCACCCTTCTCTCAAACTCATTTGACGGGCAAATCCACGTAGTTATTTTCCTAGCACTATTTCTTTTGGTGATAATTCTCAGAGTATGGCTTATAACAATGAAGAACCGATTCGACTACCAATTCCAAAGATTAAGTCCTTCCCTTCAGCATTCGCGACGAAGCGTCAATTGGTTCTAATGGATAATAATTCGGTTCCGCTACCGGTGATGAGCGATTTAGAATATTTCCGATTCCGCAGTTGTGTCAGATCAATACAAGAAGCAGAACAAGTCGGAGATGGCGACGCCGAGGAAGCCGTATGATTAAATTTGAGCTTCACCCCGGCTCGCCATTCCTTCAACGTTCTGCAAGATAACCATGCGCATCATTTCGATCATTATTGCGAGTGTTTCCCTGATTGCGGGAATTCTCTGTGTTTTGATGGTCTCGAAGTTCAGCGAAATGTTCGAGAACACAACCGAAGCTATTCCAGGAATATCTGGACTAATACTCGAATCTTTTGGATGGATTCC
>JALOTR010000480.1 GCA_025457805.1 Akkermansiaceae bacterium
CGTTTGGCGCGTTGCTGGCGAACATTCCCTCGGAGAACATGGTGGAACCGCCAGCCGGGCCGCTGGTGGCACCGGTGGACGGCGTGGTGGTCGCCGCCTCGCCGCAGAAAGGCGGGGTTGTGACGATGCCGAAGGTTCCCGTGACGAATATCGATCACCTCATCCGATGCAAATCGGATGATGAGGTCCGCGAGGTATTTCGTGCGGAGGCGGAGCGCCAAGCCCGGGGCGAAGGCACCCTGCTCTATGTTGTGCGCCCGGCCACCCCGACCGATGCCGAAGGCGATCAAGAGCTTTCGAAGCGCCTTGCCAACCGCATTGAGGTGCCCTTCCGTGGCCAGACCATTACGGTCACGCCGGACGATTACCTCGTCTGGGCCACAGCCGCCGGACGGGTTGTCGAAGCACCCGTTGCCGCTGGTTCAAAGGTCGTGCGCGGGGAAACACTTTCACGGATTTTCAGCACCCACACGGGCGGCCTTTTCCACTGGCTTTCCCTCGGGGTGATGCTGGAGATTTTTCCCCCGCTTATTTTCCTCGGGGTAGGCGCGCTGACGGATTTCGGCCCGCTGATCGCGAATCCGAAGACCTTGCTGCTTGGGGCCTCCGCCCAGCTGGGTGTCTTTGTCGCGTTTTTCCTGGCGCTTTTCCTCGGGTTTACCTCGAAAGAGGCCGCCTCCATTGGGATCATCGGCGGGGCAGACGGGCCGACCTCGATTTTCCTTACCAACGCCCTCGCCCCAGATCTGCTCGCGCCGATTGCTGTGGCGGCTTACAGCTACATGGCACTGGTGCCGGTCATTCAACCGCCCATCATGAGGCTGCTGACCACGAAGAAGGAGCGATTGATCCGGATGAAGAGCCTGCGCAAAGTAAGCAAGCTAGAGAAGTTGATCTTCGCATCGGTAGTGACCATCGCCTGTATCCTGCTCGTCCCGCCCGCCGCCCCGCTCATCGCTATGCTCATGCTGGGCAATTTCCTGCGTGAATGCGGAGTGACTGAACGCCTGACGAAAGCGGCCCAGAACGAGATCATCAACATCATCACGATCTTCCTCGGAACCTGCGTGGGCATCACCATGACCGCCGACCGATTCCTGAAACCGGAGACGCTCAAGATCCTCACGCTCGGGGTCTTCGCCTTTGGGTTCTCGACCGTGGGCGGTGTCGTCATGGCGAAACTGATGAATCTTTTCCTCAAGGATAAGATCAATCCGCTCATTGGTTCGGCGGGTGTCTCGGCCGTGCCGATGGCGGCGCGAGTGAGCCATGTCGAAGGCCAAAAATACGATCCGCACAATTACCTACTTATGCACGCGATGGGACCAAACGTGGCCGGGGTGATTGGCACGGCCCTCGCGGCTGGCTACTTCCTCGCCATGCTCCGCGGCGGCCATTGAACGCATTTCCAACAACACGAACCCTAGCTCCCCATGTCCTACAAACGCAGCACCCCCCGACGATTTCCAGATCTCACGCCTGAGGAAGCCGCCCAACATGTCCAGCATGGCATGACCATTGGCTTCAGCGGTTTCACTCCCGCCGGCGCCGCGAAAAGTATTCCGCAGGCGATTGCGGCCCGCGCCCGCGCCGAACACGAAGCCGGACGCGACTTCAAGATTGGTGTCGTGACCGGAGCCTCGACTGGTGACTCACTCGACGGTGAACTGGCCCGCGCCGACGCCATTTCGTGGCGCACGCCCTACCAGTCCGACAAATCGTTGCGCAAGAGCATTAACACTGGGAAGACGCATTTCTTCGACATGCACCTGTCGGTGTTGCCCCAAAATGTCCGCTATGGTTTCCTTGGGAAGTTTGACCTCGCCATTGTCGAAGCTTGTGATGTGACAGCCGACGGGCAAATCGTGCTCACCACATCGGTTGGAGCCGCACCCACTTTCTGCCGAGTCGCCGACAAAATCCTCATCGAACTCAACGAATACCATCCCGTTGCCTTACGCGGGATCCACGACATTTATGAGCCCTATGACCCGCCCAACCGCCAGCCCATTCCCATGGTGACGGTGCGGGACCGCATCGGCAGCCGCGCCGTGCGCGTGGACCCAGCGAAGATCATTGGGGTCGTGCGCACCAACCGCCCGGACGAGGTGGCCGGCTTCAAGGAGACCGATCCCGTGACCGCCGGCATTGGAGAAAATGTGGCCCGCTTCCTCGGCGCGGAACTGGCTGCCGGAAGGATTCCGAAAAGTTTCTTGCCCATCCAATCTGGGGTTGGAAATATCGCCAATGCCGTGCTCGGGGCCATGGGAGCCAATCCGGATATCCCGCCCTTCGAGATGTTCTCCGAGGTGGTGCAGGATTCGGTTATCGAACTGATGAAATCGGGCGATATCACTTTCGCCAGCGGGACTTCGCTGACTGTTTCTCCCTCTCTTCTGACGGAGATTTATGAGAATCTTGATTTCTTCAAGGATCGCATCGTGCTCCGGCCGCAGGAAATTTCCAACAATCCGGAGCTGATCCGCCGCCTCGGCATCATTTCCATCAATACTGCTATCGAAGTGGATATCTTCGGCAATGTGAACAGCACCCACGTTATGGGTGCCGACCTGATGAACGGGATCGGCGGCTCCGGCGATTTCACTCGCAATGCCTTCATCTCGATCTTCACCTGCCCGTCCATTGCCAAGGGGGGCAAAATCAGCACGGTTGTTCCTTTGGTCAGCCACATGGACCACAGCGAACACAGCGTGCAGGTGTTGATCACCGAACAAGGCATCGCGGATCTGCGCGGCAAAGACCCGACGGAACGCGGCGACGAAATCATCAAGAATTGCGTGCACCCATCCTATCGGGATGAATTGAATGCTTACCTGCACGGCGTGGCCGGAGGGCACACCCCGCAGACCTTGGCCAGCGCGTTCGCTTTCCACCAGCGTTTCCTAGAAACCGGCAGCATGCAACGCTGATCGAGGCCCGAATCAGCCTTTTCTGGCCCCGCATTCCGTCTGACCGGGATGCGGGGTTTTCTTTTCCACTGGCGAAACGCCGAAAATGGGGTTTTATGGCATCCCCGTCCCACCGTCGCCCATGTTCCGGAAAATCCTTGCCGCCAATCGTTCCGAAATCGCCATCCGCATTTTCCGTGCGGCCAGCGAACTCGGCATCCGCACCGTCGCCATCTACGCCCGCGAGGACCGTTTCGCCGTCCATCGTTTCAAGGCCGACGAGGCCTACCAGTTGGACCCCAGCAAAGGTCCGGTTGGAGCCTATCTTGATATTCCGGGCATCGTCGCCCTGGCCAAGGCAAAAGGCGTGGACGCCGTCCATCCAGGTTACGGATTCCTCTCGGAGAATGCGAAGTTCGCGCGGGCCTGCGCGGAAGCTGGCATCACCTTCATCGGCCCAGACCCAAAATTGCTCTCGCAGATGGGAGACAAGATGGCCGCCCGGGCGCTGGCGGAAAAGGCGGGTTTGCCCACCCTGCCTGGCACCGACCATCCCGTCTCTGATCGGAAAGAAGCGCTCGCCATCGCGCGCAAGATCGGCTTCCCCCTCATCATCAAGGCGGCGCACGGCGGCGGCGGGCGCGGCATGCGCATCGTGAACGCGGAAAACGAACTGGCCGGGAAACTGGATGAGGCGCGCGCGGA
>JALOTR010000481.1 GCA_025457805.1 Akkermansiaceae bacterium
CTCCGCCGGATCCGCCATCTGCATGAACTCCGCCAATCGCTCATCCCACAGAATGGCTGTTTCCAGAAAATGCCTCACCGCAGCCTTGGACACCTCGGAGATCCTTGCCGAAACCGCATCCCGGCACGGCTGGCAGATCGCATATTCCATCAGGCATTCCCCGCGGAAGTAATCCTTGTTCACCAGCCACGGCGCATCGATTTCCAGAAGCGGCAGCCGGCATTCAATGCATTGATGAAACGCTGCACCCGTTTCTTCGGATCGCAGCCAAGTGTCCATGGATTGCATGCCCGCTTGTTTAAGCCTCCGGACACGCCAACCCAATCAAATTCCACGCCGGTGCCGGGTGTTTGAAACATTCCCCGCACAAAATCACCCGAATCCGCGTCGCGCATTGCGGAAGGTCCATCTCCTGCTAGATTCCCGCGTCCACACTCCCCACCGCATGATTGGCTTGGCTCTCAAAATGCTCTTCGGCGATACCGCCAAATACCTCATGCTGGTGGCTGGATTGTTCTTCGCGACCTTCCTCATCGTCCAGCAGGCTTCCGTTTTCTGCGGCCTCATGATGTGGACCACCTCCACCCTCAAAAACGTCGGCGCGCCGATCTTCGTGGTGGAGGAGCGGGTGGAACAGATCAATGAAATCAACCCGTTGCGGGACACGGATGTATCGCGCGTGCGCTCGGTCACCGCCGTGCGCTGGGCCATGCCACTCTACTCGGGCATCCAGCGGGTCCGCCTGGAAAGCGGCAGTTTCAAGACGGTGCAGTTGCTCGGCATCGATGCCGCATCGCTCGCTGGCGGCCCGGTCCGCATGGTGGAGGGAAATCTTGAGGACCTGCGACTGCCCAACACAGTGGTCATCGATCAACTCGCCGTCAGCCGCCTCTCGGAGGATGCCGAACACCCGATCAAGGTGGGCGATCAATTTGAGATCAATGACATCGAGGCGCGTGTGGTCGGCATCTGTGAGGCAATGCGATCGTTTACCGGCGGACCTTATATCTGGACCACCTACGAACGCGCATTGCAGTACACTCCTTCGTCGCGGAAAATGTTATCTGCCGTGATCGCCGCACCCATCGAAGGCATGACGGCAAGCGAGGCGGCGGCGGAAATCACCCGCAAGACCGGCCTGCGCGCTTATGTGAATGATGGCTTCGGGGAAAACCCGAATGATTTCAATACTTCCACGATCTGGTGGTATGTGAAAAACACCGGCATTCCGATTTCCTTCGGCACCACGGTGGTCATTGGTTTCATCGTCGGCATCGCCATCGCCTGCCAGACTTTCTATGCATTTGTCTTGGACAACCTGAAACACCTCGGTGCACTCAAGGCCATGGGCATGACCAATTTCAGGCTCAGCCTCATGCTCATCATCCAATCCTGCACCGTCGGCATCATCGGATTCGGCATCGGCCTGCTCGCCACCTCGTCCTTCGCTTATGCCGCCATCCAGAATGAACAACCGCCTTTTGTCATGCCATGGCAGATTCCGGTGGTGGCATTTCTGGTCATCCAGTTCATCTGCATGATTGCTGCATTGATGGGCATCGTGCGCCTCAGCCTTTACGAACCCGCCATGGTCTTCCGCGCATGAGTGACATACCTAACAAGATGGTCGTGGACGTCCGGGGTGTGGAGAAACACTTCGGCGAAGGGGCCAACCGCATCCACGTCCTCAAGCAAGTGAACCTTCAGGCCTACGCCGGTGAGATCCTCATGCTCGTCGGCCCCTCCGGCTGTGGGAAAACCACCTTGCTGAGTGCGATCGCCGGCACCTTGCGGGTCGAGAACGGCTCGATCGAGGTCTTCAATCAACAACTCCACCGCATGTCCGGCGGAGCACTCACCAAGTTCCGCGCCAAAAACATCGGATTCATTTTCCAACAGTTCAACCTCATCCCCACTCTCAGCGTGGCGGAGAACGTGGGCATCCCGCTGCTCATCCAAGGCGTGGGCAACCGCGAGGCGATGAAACGTTCGCGCGCCGTGCTCGATGCCGTCGGCCTCGGGAAACGCTGGAACGAGCGCCCCAACAAACTCTCCGGTGGCCAGCAGCAACGTGTGGCCATCGCCCGCGCACTGGTGCATGAACCGCCACTCGTCATCTGCGATGAACCCACCGCCGCGCTCGATTCCCAGAATGGCGAAATCGTGCTCGAACTCTTCCGCAACGTCGCCCGCTCGGCCAACCGCGCTGTCATCATCGTGACCCACGACAACCGCATCTTCTCCTATGCCGACCGCATCGCACGGATGGACGATGGCGAGATCGTCGAGGAAAAGAAACAAACACACGATCACCCGCCGCAGTTCCTGCACGAACACGCACTCTGACCAGAGTTATCATTTTCAATCTCAACCACCACATCCGTTATGGGAATTTTATCCACCATCGTCCGTTACGGCACGCTTCTGTTTGCCGTCGCCGGAGTGGTCTGCATCGTGATGATATCACGCTTGCAGGCCGAGCGGCAGATCCCGCCTTCGGGCGATCCGCCAAACCCGCCCGCGCCGAAGCCATTTGCCCAATCCGTTTCCGCCACCGGCATCCTTGAAGCACTCAGCGAAAACGTCGCCATCGGCGTGCCGGTGCCCGGTGTGGTCACCCAGGTGGCCGTGAAAGTGAACGACTCGGTGAAAACCGGCGACCTGCTTTTCTCGCTCGATGATCGCGATCTCCGCGCCCAGCAATTGACTCTCGAAGCCAAGCTCAAGGTCGCCCAAGCCCGCATCGCCGTAGCGGAGGCGCAGCTCGCCAAACTCGACGCCCAACTCGCCCGTCTCTCCGCCGTGAACGACCCCCGCGCGGTCAGCAAGGATGACTTGGAAAATCGCAAACAGGACGTTGCCGTGGCCCGCGCCCAGCTCGAATCCGCCCGCGCCGATGCCTCTTCCGCCCAAAGCGAGATGGAAGCAAACGCCCTGCTCATCGAGCGACTCAGCGTCCGCTCGCCCCGCGACGGCACCGTGATCCAAGTCAACATCCGCGGCGGGGAATACGCCGCCACCTCGCCGAAAAATCCCGCCATGATCGTGGGTGAAACGGATCGACTCCAAGTCCGCGCGGATGTGGATGAGCAGAATGCCACCCGCATCCGCCCAGGCCAAAAAGGACGCGCCAGCCTGAAGGGCGATCCCAAAGTGGTGTTTCCACTGGAGTTTGTAAGGATCGAGCCCTTCGTGATTCCCAAAGTCTCGCTCACCGGCGCCGGCACCGAACGGGTGGACACGCGCGTCCTTCAGGTGATATTCTCGCTTGCCCGCCCGGACAGCCCGCCGCTCTATGTCGGCCAACAGGTGGATGTCTTCATCGAAGCCGCCGATCCATGAACTCCGTCCACTTCCTTCGATTGATCATGAAAACGAGTTATGTCATATTTCCCGCGGTGGTGATTCTATCATCCTGCACCCTCGGGCCGGACTTTCAACTTCCCGGCACCGGCGGCGGAGACAAGTGGAAGGAAACCATGCCCGTCGCCGGAGCCCGCCTGCCGGACCAGTGGTGGCGGCTTTTCAATGACCGCGAACTCAACCGCCTCGTGGACCGCGCCCTCGCGGCCAACAACGACCTTGCCGCCGCCAAGGCCCGCGTCGATACC
>JALOTR010000482.1 GCA_025457805.1 Akkermansiaceae bacterium
AACATGCGCATCATGTGCCACATGGGAGCCCATGTCCTGAAACGTCTCGAAGATGAAGCCGCAGGCGCCATTGAGAAAAAGCGCGATGGTTATGGCAACTTCATCCCCTGCCTTCACTCGGTTGGCGCGCCGCTTGAGCCTGGCCAGCATGATGTTTCATGGCCCTGCAATGAAGATAAGTATATCGTTCATTTCCCTGAGACCCGCGAGATCATGTCTTATGGTTCCGGTTACGGCGGCAATGCCTTGCTCGGCAAAAAGTGCCTCGCCCTCCGCATCGCCTCCAACATCGCCCGCGAACACAAATGGATGGCGGAACACATGCTCATCGTCGGCGTGGAAAACCCGGAAGGAGAAAAGACCTATCTCTCCGTGGCCTTCCCCTCCGCCTGCGGAAAAACCAATCTCGCCATGCTCATCCCGCCCCAAGCCTATCAGGAAGCGGGTTGGAAAACCACCATCATCGGCGATGACATCGCATGGCTCTGGCCGCACGAAGATGGCAAGCTGCATGCCATCAATCCGGAGACCGGATACTTCGGCGTTGCTCCCGGCACGGCCTACACCACCAACCCGCGGGCGATGGAATCGATCACCGAAAACTGCATCTTCACCAACGTCGGCCTCACCGATGAGGGCGACGTGTGGTGGGAAGGCATGGATGGCGAGCCACCCGCCCATGCCATCGATTGGACCGGCCAGGATTGGACGCCCGATTGCGGCCGCGTCTGTGCTCACGCCAATGCCCGCTTCACCGCGCCTGCCTCACAGTGCCCGTCCATCGATGCGAATTGGCAGAATCCCGACGGCGTGCCCATCGATGGCATCGTCTTCGGCGGTCGCCGCGCCACCACCATGCCGCTCGTGTTCCAAGCCTTCAACTGGAGCCACGGCGTCTATCTCGGAGCCACCATGGGTTCGGAAATGACCGCCGCCGCCTTTGGCACGATCGGCAAGGTCCGCCGCGATCCGATGGCCATGCTGCCCTTCGCCGGATACAACATGGGTGCCTACTTCAGTCACTGGCTGGAAATGCGCCGCTACCTCACCCACCTGCCACGCTTCTTCCACGTCAACTGGTTCCGCAAGTCCGAGGAAGGCAAATTCCTCTGGCCCGGATTCGGCGAAAACATGCGCGTCATCGAGTGGATCGTCAAACGATGCCACGGTGCTGCCGCAGGTCATGAAACCCAGATCGGCTGGACCCCGGCCTTCGAGGATTTCAACATCGAAGGACTCGATGGTTTCTCCAAAGACTCCTTCGACAAGGTCATGGCCTTCAACCGCACCGAGTGGAAAGCGGAACTCGTCAGCCAGGGAGAATTCTTCATCGATCTCTACGACCACATGCCCAAGGAACTCATCTTCCAACGCGAGCTGCTCGCGGCACGCCTGTCGTGATATCCGATCCCTCACACACCGCGCGCAAGGGAAACCCTGCGCGCGGTTTTTTTTGCACGCCGGTCACTTGATCGAACAATGGAAACAGAGCCCATGAGCTGACGAAATGGTTGGAATCGGCCGACTGTTGCGCCAGAGAAGTTGGCGCTTTGAAATGCTTCTGTTCTCATCGGCTGGATCGAATCAATTTTTGAATTTCATCGTGGTTGCCGAGAAAGAAGAAAACCAGCTCAGGAGGTTTCACGACGAAGACGAAAGCCAGCCTGTCATCCAGACCGACGCGGCACTCGAAAATCGTCTTGGTGAGACGACGGATGCCGATGCCCGAATGTCCGTGCGGCCGTCCCCAGCATTCAAGAACCTGATTGATCGCATCGCCGACTTCCCGACGCTCGGACTTCGACTTGGAGCGGAGAATTTCTAGCAACTCATCAGTGACCCTTGCCTTCAAGGAGGGCTTCGATGTCTCCGGTGAAGTCGCGGAGCTTGCCTTTTTTGCGGGCTTTTTCGATTTGGCCATGGGTTCGTTGTTCAAATTGATCCAACTCCATCGCTGTGGCGCCGTATTCACGCGTCGCATAATCCATGGATTCCACCGCGACGGGACGGAGGGCGACGATTTTTCCGTCCACCACGATGCCGATGTCGTCCCCCTTGAGTGCCCGACGCAGCAATTCGGAAAGATTGCCCCGGGCGGCAGTTGGCGTAAGGGTCAGCATGCTCATGACGGAAATGTGACGCATTTCCGTCGCAAATGCGAGCGGATTCTCAAGATGCTGCTCCGGATACCAATCCACGCCCTCTAGTGCGAATCGCCACTCAGGAATTTCTCATCATCGAGCCGTTTCATTTCCACTTCATCGATGGAATTCTTCCGGAGAAAGGCCTCTGCTGCCTGAGGGTCCATCGCGCGCCAGACGCCATGACGAATGTTACTCCACAAAATGAAATTCCTCTCCTTGGATGGGGGCAGGTAATCGGCAATCCATTGGGTCGGCTCGGGGTGACCATCCACACCACCCTCTGCGAGACCGCGCAGACCTTTGGCCACGCGGAGTTTTTCCTCGTTGCTGAGATTGAGAGCTTCGATCCAAGCGGCGGATTTCCGCCATGAGTTGTTTCGCTTTGAGACGTTCCCTAGCAAGATAGAGAAAGCAGTGTCCAATGAGGCTGGATCATCTCTAAGGCCGTGGCGCAGGCTTTGAAATTGGCGGGTACATTGTTCGTCGGAATCCGTCTTCGAAAGAATGATCCGCAGTGGATCAACACGAGAAGCGACCGGTAGCCGCGGAATGGTTTCGAGCGCCAATTCGGGTTCGTCTTCCGCGACACTGACCAGGATGTCAGTTGCGGTGAAGACTCCCTTATGGACGCTCCTTCCAGCCTCCGCCACCAGCTCTTGAAGTCCCGCCGCCGGGTCGTGCTCGCAGAGACGGCGAATCGTGTAGGAAATCATCGCATCGGGTTCCATCCACTCCCGATAGAAACTGCCGATCCGCTCATCGCTATTCCGAAGATATTCCAGCGCGGTTTCCGGATGGCGGTCCGACATGGCGCAGAGGCAAACGTTGATCTGCTCCCACTTCCGCAGGATGTTGCGGCGATCGCCCAATCGGGGATCATTCGAAGTCGCGATCAGCCGGATGAGCTCCTTCTGTCCCGCGAGATCCAGCTTCAACATGGCTTGCAACGCCTCGCGGTTCTCCATCACCACATCGGGTCCGCTGCTCACACTCGTGTTCCTGACCAAGGATAGAACCGTTTCGAAAACTTCCTGTGCGCCCAAACTCGCTGCCCTTTGCCGGTATTTACCACGGTAGTCGCCATTTCCTTCATATGCACTCCGACTTGGTTCCATGCGAACCGGAACCTTGAAGGCAGCGATGCGTTTTTCCAGGTCCGCGATACGGGAACTCTGCCGCTTTCCGAGGATCAGCGCGCAGATGCATAGAATAATGCAAAGGGTGGCGGTCTTCATCGGTTCATGAAATTGTAGCGCGAGAGAACCCGGTCAAAGGTCGCTTGAATCTCAGCAGATTCCGTCACCGAATCACGAATCCTCCGGAGGGCTCCAAGGTCCACCAAGAGAGTTGGTTTCTCTTCCAAGACCGCCAGGAAGCCTGCGACAGCATCGTCACCGAGGCCAATCGACTTCCGGTTTACGAGAATATCGGCGATCCACTCGGGCTGGGGTTTTGATAGGG
>JALOTR010000483.1 GCA_025457805.1 Akkermansiaceae bacterium
AGCGAAAAGGCCAGCACGGCGAGGCAGCGGTAGGTCATGGGCCACCACGGTAGCGGCCGGGTGTGCAAAACGGCAGTGTGATTACCGCCATCAACCCGGCCACCAATCAAATCACGCTGTCCCGGCCACTCACTGCCAACGCGCTTAACATTTCCTTGACCATTCAGAAGGTCGCCAACTTCTCCGAGACTCGACTGTTTGCGGCGCAAGGCGGCACTGTGGATGTCCGTATGCGGGTCATTGATGATGGCGGCTTCAGCCTCAACAACGAAGTCGGAGCCATCACCAAGGTGGGGCGCGGCACTGTCGAGTTGAGTGGTTCGGCAGCGGGCAGCAGCGATGTGGATGGTGGGATCAATCTGTTCGGAGGCCAGTTGGTCTTTGACTACATCAATCTGCAAAATGAGGAAGGTGTTGCAGTGGCTCGGGACAACAGCCGGGTCAGTGGCGGGGGCGGCACGCTGCCCTATCAGCTGACGCTCGGCGGCGGCAAGCTGATCCTGCGCGATGGCGACACCGCTGGCATTACGGAAAACATGCGGGGCACGCTGTCGATCCGTCCGGGCAACTCGGGGATCATCGGTGAGGCGGGCAATAGCAGCGCGTTACGCCTCAACTTAGGGTATCATAACACCTTTGGGGGAACCGATCCCAACTACTATTGGCGCAGTCCAGACCGATACGCAGGCGGCACGCTGCAACTGGAGTTCAAGAATTTGGTGGACCCTGACGAGCCAACGCCCCTTGGTGGTGTGTCGTCCGTGTTCTACAGCCAGAACGCTCCTATCGGAAACATCTTCGGGCAAATTGGCAATGACGCAATCATCCCGTATGCGACGATCCGTCTGAACGATCCCTTCCTCGGTAATGTGGTGGATTTTGCCTCCTTCTTTGCTGTGGGAATAGGTGGGGGCTTGACCGACACGCAGTTCACGGACTCGTCGGGTTTCATTAATAGTTCGAATCTGTACGATCCGTTTGGGGCTAACCTCGAAACGAATGTCGCCTTGTGGAATGACAAGCTTCTCGAGAACTTCGGCTACTTCTCCGACGACTTGGTCACGCAAACCGTGGGAACCGGTTTCCAAGGAACGCTGACCTCCAATCTTGGCGCAGATTTCCGGGGTGTCCGTGTCATTCGCTACGCTTCCAATGTCAACAACAACACCATCAACCTCGGCACCGCGCGCCTGGTTTTGGGAACGGCAGGGCCGGACGATGCTTTAGTTGGCAGTGGGGCGCCAGTGGAAGACGGCGGAGCGATTCTGATCTCGAACCTTGCTGCGATCAACACATCGATTGCGCCGAACAATCCGGCGCGGAATCTGGTGCGGGATCAGTTCATCACGGGCGGGTCACTCACATCGGCCACCGCCAGCACCTATTTCTCTCAAGCCACCATGGTGGGTCCTTTCACCACCGACGACAAGCCGGCTTCGACTTCGACGGACCTCATCATTCACAACTACAACGAAGGCGGGGGCGTGTTCACCATTCAGTCGCGCATCGTCAACTTCGACACGCGCCCGCTCAATCTGGTGGTTTCAGGCACCGGCACCACCAAGCTGGCTCCGTCTGGGACGAGCACCTTTTCCGGGGCGACCTATGTGAATGATGGCACCCTTTGGCTGGCCGCAACGAACGCCTTGGGTGCTTCCACCACCGCTCCGCTCTACCTGAACGGGGGCACGCTGGAGTTTGCCAATCTGCTCCAGGCCAATCGTTCGAGCAGTCCACTGAACATCACGCTTCTCGCAGGTCGTCCGCTCATCCTCGGCGGGAACGGTGGCACCATTCGCACGTCCGCTCCTGGAACGGTCATCACCTTCGGCGGCACGGTGCGTGCCGAGGAAAACTTGCTGCCGCTCCAACTCACCGAAAACCAATTGGAGGCCAACATCGGCGTGGGAGACCTCATCAAAACGGGTCCGGGACGGTTGATCTTGGGCAACACGGCTGCCGTGGGCGCTTCGGGCTGGAATGCCTACTACGGCGTGACCGAAATCTTGGGTGGAGCCCTGCAAGTCAACATTGCCACGGCGAATTCGGGGATTCTTGGCAGTCACGATTCGTTCCTGGACGGCACCCGGATCGCCGCTGGAGCACGTGTGGATTTGCAAATGACCAGTGCTTCGGCCAGCACGGCGGAGTGGCTGGAACTTCAAGGCGGCACCATCGGCACCACGTCCGGGCACGTGGATGGCAGCTTGAATGGACTGATTCGAGTGACCGCCCCCAGCACCATTGAGGTCACTCAAGGCATTCTGAAAGTGAACCCCGAGGCTGGCATGATCGAGGGCACGGGCGACCTGACCAAAACGGGTGCGGGCACGCTGGTCTTGGGCGAGAACAACGCCAGCTACAGCGGCACCTGGAGCCTGATGAACGGAACGCTTCTGGCGCGCTCTCAAGGCCGAGTGTTGGGAACAGGTGCCACCATGACTTTGGGCTCCAGCGATGCCGGGGCTTCGGGCAACGCGGCTTTCTTGATGCAGAGTTTCACCTCGGGCGGCGTTTTCCGCACCACCTACGAAGTCACTCAAAACATCGTGGTAGCCTCCCTTGGTTTGGGTTCGACTCAGACGCGCGAATTGGGCGTGTTCAACACAGGGGATGGGGTGACAGCGGGTGGCGCTCAAAACGATCGCTACCTGTTCAGTGGCAGCCTCAACTTGCAGTCCAATCTGCGCCTGTCTTACTCTGATACGGCGACCAATCTGGCGCTGTTTGGCAGTTCGAGCGTGGACGGCCTGCGTGGTGGGAACCGGACGATCGCACTGGCTGGCGCGTTGTCCGGGTCGGGCAATCTGGAGACTTCGGTGATTCAAACGGGGGGCACCGTGAATGGCGCCGACAACGATCAAATCGTTACCTTTGAACTTGGGGGCGACAACAGTGCCTGGACCGGATCGGTGCGTCTGGGCAATCGCGGCAGCACGGATGCGGACCGTCAGCATGTCCTGCGAGTGGTCAACCCCTTGGGCCTGACAGGGCAAAACAACGTGACTCTGGACTTCAATGCCACCCTTCAGGTGGCCGGTGGCACCTTGAACATCGGCAACCTCTTGGTGGGAGATCCCGTCGGCAACGCGGTTGCCAATGGCGTCGTGGTGGAAAATGCCTCGAACGCGGTCGGCACCCTTCGGATCAATCAGACTCAGAATGAAACTTGGGATGTGATCTTCCGCGACGGCATCACTCCGTCGATCAACAGCGCCTTTGACGCCGTGGTTCGCAACAACGCCCTCAACCTGGTCAAGCTCGGTCCAGCAGTGGTCACGATGACCCAGGCGAGCACCTACACGGGCTTTACTCAAATCGGCAGCCTCAATGGGGTCTCAGGCGGCACGCTTCGCCTCGGCACGGGTGGCTCGATCAACCCCGGATCCCAACTCACGGTTTTCGGTGGCGTTTTCGAACTCGCCGGTGCCAATCAAACCCTCACGCAGCCTCTGACCCTGGGTGGTGGCGCAGCGGGGGTGCGTGCTGAGGTTCGCACGGGTGCTTCGACGTTGACCCTTCAAAGCAACGTGAACTACCTCTCCACCAATGACAACGCCGGTGCAGCGATTCGGGGCAATGTGAACATGGGCT
>JALOTR010000013.1 GCA_025457805.1 Akkermansiaceae bacterium
GCCAACTCCGCCGTCGTCGCCAAAAACGTCACCGGCAACCTGCTCGACCGCCACATGAAACCGCTCTTCCTGTAACTGAAGCGCCACCGCCATGATCGATTCCCACCACCACCTCTGGAAATACACCGACGCGGAATACGGCTGGATTCCACCCGGCTCACCCATCGTCGGCGATTTTCTAACAGCCGAACTCGAAGCCGCGACACAAGCCGCCGGTGTCGATGGCACGGTGGTGGTGCAGGCGCGCCAAACCCTGGAGGAAAGTGATTGGCTGCTATCTCTAACAGACCAATCCGATATCATCCTCGGCGTCGTCGGCTGGGTGCCGCTCATCGATGCAAACGTCGCCGAGCCGCTCAGTCGGCTTGCGGCTCATGACAAGTTCAAGGGCGTCCGCCACGTCCTCCAGGGCGAGGCGGATGATTACTTCCTGCGCGATGATTTCCACCGCGGCCTCGCGCTGCTGCCGGATCTCGATCTGCGCTACGATCTGCTCCTCTTCCAACGCCAACTCCCTGTCGCCATCCAACTCGTGGACCGCCAGCCGGAGCTTGGCATCATCATTGACCACATCGCCAAGCCGGAAATCCGCAAGGGCCAGATCGATCCTGCATGGAAAGCCGGCATGGCCGAACTCGCGAAACGCGAAAACATCCTCGGCGTGAAAATTTCCGGCATGGTCACCGAAGTGCTCGATCCCGAACTCGATGAAGCGACCCTGCGCGCTTATTTCAATGAAACCCTCGAACTCTTCGGCCCGGACCGCGTCATGTTCGGCACCGACTGGCCCGTCTGCCTGCTGCGCATCGAGTCCTATCAACGATGGGCGGAGATGATGAGGAGCTTCGTCTCCGGACTCTCCGAGGACGAACAAGCCGCCATCCTCGCCGCCAACGCCGCGCGGGTTTACGATCTCTGACCGCCCACGGCCTGCCACCACCGCGACAATTCTTGTGACGGCCGTCACGCGGATTGTCGCGGCTTTCTTGGTTGACAAATCCCCGCCTTGTAAAACATTGTTTCCCATGATCAAGACCATCACCAAGATCGGCAATTCCCACGGCATTATCTTTGATTCCGCGCTGCTTCAGCTCGCGCACCTCAATCCTGGGGATGAGGTGAATGTGGAAGTGCATTCCAGCGGCACGATTACGATCACGCCGATGAATCCGGCACCCAATGCGGAGCAGTTCAGCGCCAAGGTTCAGGATGTCATGAATCGCTATGCCCAAACGATGAAACGCCTCGCATGAATCCGGATCCCAATACATGCATTCACCTGAACACAGATCAGGTATTGGAAATTCACGCTGCGGCCATCAAGTTGTTTGGTGGCTCGGACGGGTTGCGCGATGCGGCACTCCTCCACTCGGCAACGGCCGCACCTCAGGCGACATTCGGTGGCCAGTCCACTTTTGTGGATACCGTCGAAATCGCCGCCGCTTATTTGTATTATCTTTGCAGCAATCATCCATTTGTGGACGGAAACAAACGGGTGGCTCTTGGAGCCTGCCTTGTGTTCCTCGAACTCAATGGATACAAGCCTGCTCCGGATAGCGAAGATTGGGAAAACCTCACTCTCGCCGTGGCTGCCGGACTGTTGAGCCGTGACGAGATCACGGCCACATTGCGCAAGCTGTTAGACTGAGCTTGATTTTCCCGGCCCGTCTTGTTAGATCGGAGCCATCATGTTCCGCATCCTATCGATTCCGGCCGTGGTGGTTTTGACTGCGGCGCTTGCCGTGATTTCGTGCCGTCCGCCCGTAACTGCGCCACTGCCCGCCTCATCCGGGATTCCGGCGGGTGGAGTGGAGCAGAGGGTGTTTTCTTACGTCAATGCGAGCCGGGCGTCCGGCGGACGGAAGCCTTTGCAGCGCGATGCACTTCTGGACTCGCTCGCCATGGAGCATGCGCGGGACACGATGAAACTGGGCAAGCTGGGCCATGCCGGGATGCAGCGCCGGATGGTTCGTGCCAACCAGCAGATCGGCGCGTCGATTTTTGCGGAAAACGTGCATTCGGTGCGCCCCAGCGCGGATCCGGCACGGCAATTGGTGCAGGATTGGCTTGCGTCTGCGGTGCACCGCAAAAACATCCTTGCCCCGGCATACAACAAAACCGGGGTCGGTGTCGTGGCGGATCCTGCCGGAACCCTTTGGGGGGTGCAGGTTTTTGCGAAAGCTCCGTAGTGCGGACGTTTCCAGAGTTTGCAGCGGATTTGCTTTCCTATCCGGCTTGGTTTTTTCAAGCTCGGTGCACCAGCCATGATCATCGACCGCATTCTCGCCAAACGCATTGTCCCTGTCGTCGTTCTCGATTCCGCCGAACACGCCGAACCCTTGGCGGAAGCCTTGTTGGCGGGCGGACTGGACATCATGGAAATCACCTTCCGCACGGCTGCGGCCGAAGAGTCCATCCGGCGGATTGCCACGAGGTTTCCTGAAATTCTGTTAGGTGCAGGCACTTTGCTGGAAAAGGATCAAGTCATCCGCGCCAAGAATGCCGGCGCGGTCTTCGGTCTCGCTCCGGGACTCAATCCGGAAATCATCGCAACGGCCAGGGAAGTGGGCCTGCAATTTTCTCCCGGGGTGATGACTCCGAGCGAGGTCGAGCAGGCGCTATCTCTCGGTTGCAAGCTGCTCAAGTTTTACCCCGCAGAAGCAGCGGGCGGCGTGAACATGCTCAAGTCTCTCGCCGGACCTTATGCGCACACCGGTGTGAAGTTCACTCCTACCGGAGGCATCACTTCCGCCAACCTTGCATCCTATCTGAAACTGCCCGTAGTGGCTGCCATCGGCGGATCCTGGATGGTGGAGAAGTCACTGGTCAATGAAGGCAAGTGGTCAGAAATCACCCGCATCACCCGCGAGGCGATCGATGCAGCGGCGGCAGTTTGATTCCTCCAGAGTTCTTGCATCCCGCAACGGAGGGTGATATCTTTGTCAGATGGCAAAGCTCCAATCCTTTCCCGCACGTTGTCTGCTGGCGATCCTGTGTGGTGGAGTTTATGCATTGGCCTATCCACCGTTTGGATGGAGATGGGTGGTGTTTCCTGCATTGGCAGGACTGCTGATTCTCCTGCGCGACCAGCACGGGACGCGGGCGAGAACCCTGGGATTTCTGTTTGGCATGGCTTCCTTCGGCATGGGCCTGTCATGGCTTTATCATATCTTCGGCGTTCTGGTGGTGGTGTTGATGTGCGTGCTTGCGGCCTTTCCCGCCTTGTTTGCGGAAATGCAAAGCCGCGCCACAAGATATGGCATGCGGGGCATCCAGCTCGCAGTCTTCACCGCCTGCAACTGGGCTGCGTGGGAGTTCATCCGCGCGGAACTGTTTCCCCTCAGATTCCCATGGATGACGCCCGGGCTGGCGCTGGGTCCGACGTGGATGACTCCATGGATCGGGGTGTATGGCAGTGGCATCGTCATCCTGTTTGCGCTGGCACTTGCCGTTCATGGACATTGGAAAATCGCACTTTTGCCTGCAATCGCAGCGCTCATCCCACTGCGTCCTTTTCCGCCCCTACCCCCCGGAGGCGCGGGCAACCTCACGGTGGCTGGCCTGCAATTTGAAAATGTTTCCCTCGATGTGTTTCTCAATGAAACCCGAAAACTTCCGGCAGAAATCGATTACGTGACATGGCCGGAGTATGCCGTGCCCTATGACATTCGCAACAATCCCAGAGACTGGAAGCTATTGCGCAGTCTGGTGAGCGAACGTGACATCACCCTCACTTTTGGCACCCAACTCAGTCCGGACAACGGCACAGATGGCGGAACACCGCACTCACACTCGATCCCGATGGCATCCTCGGCGAGCACACCAAGGTGCATACCGTTCACTTCTTCAATGACGGGACTCCTGGCACGACCGCGACACCGGTGAAAACAAAGCATGGCATCGTCGGCACGCCGATTTGTTTCGATTGCGACTACGAAGGCGTGGTGCGGAAAATGACGCGGGCTGGCGCGGAGATGTTCGTGGTGCCCATCATGGATGCGGCATCGTGGTCGGCGCGGCAGCATGACCAACATGCCGAGCTGTTCCGCATGCGGGCCAGCGAAAACGGACGCTGGATGTTTGTTTGCGGTTCATCCGGCACCTCCCAAATCATCGATCCTCACGGCCACGTGCACGCAAAGCTGCCCGCGCTTGCCGAAGGGGTGATGGTGGGGCAAATCACCGCAAGCAAGATCAAGACATTTTACACCCAGGCTGGCTGGCTGCTGCCTTGGATCAATCTAACAGCATCTGCGGCTTTGTGGGTGTTTCTATTCTTCGCCAAGCCGCGGGAGCTGGGGAATCCATCGATTCCTATTTCAACTGAGTGATCACCTGAAGCAGGTGAAGCACGAAGATGGGAAGCAGGGCCAACAGGAAAAGAATGACTCCCGGCAGATGGAATGCGGAGCTCAGGTTCCCCTGGCGGCGGAACCAGACCCATGAATTGGCAGCCATCATGAGAGCTATGGCGACGCCGAAGTAAAACGGGCGTCCACCTTCGAGATATTCGTTGGCAAAAGCACTCAACTTCGCAGCAGACCATAACTGGAGCCCCAGCAACATCATGACCCAAATGCCGAAGTGGCGCATGAGATGACCCAGATGATGCACCGCCATGGGATGGGATGGCGGCGGCAGCAGATCATAGCGGCTGATCGGGCGGTATTCATTCATTGCCGCATCCGCCTGTGCCGGGCCGGCGAGGACCGGAGTGATGTGATGCCGCCGGGATTTTGCAAAGGAACGGATGCGGGCGGCAATATAGGCTTCTTCAAACCGCTGTGATCCCTTGGTCATCCCTCGACAAGCCTGGAACACGGTGCGTGGATCGCATTGATCTTCGCGGAGTTCATGCTCGATGCGGCGGATCACGGATGCAGGCAGAACCATTTGATCCGTATCGAGCAAGGTAGGTCGTCGCGATGGCAGCGACGTGTGCGGCTGGGGTGCATCCAATTCATCGAAGGAGCGGAAGAACAGGATATCCTCATGATCGAGGTCCGGTTCCACCAGTTGGGGAATCGGTTTCATGGCGGCATTGAGCCGGATCGGATGGGAGTAGTCGCCGAAGTCGATGGGTGTGGCAGCGGTGTTCATGGCAGACGGGTGTGGGTGGGTGGTGAAACAGAATGGTTTGCGGCGGGCGTGGCATCATCCCGGACGAGGACGAGCCTGAAACCGACGCGATTGATACGGAGAAACGGAGTGTCCGAGTTGCGGGCGGCGGCGCGGGCACTGAGATCCGAGTCCCATGAACCGCCGCGGATGGCCATTTCATTGCCGCGGCCATCGACAGCATTGCGGCACCATTCGGCAACATTGCCGTGCATGTCCTGGAGCTGCCATGCATTGGGAGCCTTCCCGCCCACGGGATGACGGCGGCCACCGGAGTTGCTGCTCAACCAGGCGACCGCATCCGGCACATCATGATATGGATTCGGATTGCCCGCACGGCATGCATATTCCCACTCCGCTTCGGAAGGGAGTTCATATTTCCAACCTGGTGCAGGAGATTGAAGGCGGCTGAGGAACTTGCGGCAGTCATGCCATGAAATCCGGGCGGCGGGGAGTTGGCGAGAAGTCGCTTTCAACTTCTCGGGCTCTCCCATGACTTTCTGCCAGATCGCCATGGTCGTCTCATGGGTCGCCATCCAGTAGCCCTTGGATATCTTTACAGTTTGCAGGGCCTCATCCGGGTTTCGTCCTTCCTCTTGGTCGGGACTTCCCATGTTGAATGTCCCGGCAGGAATCCAACGGAATTCGAGATCTGTTCCTTGTGCGATGTTGAAAATCCTTCCCTCTCCCGCAGTGTTGCCTTCCATGACATCCACCCGGTTTTTGCAGGCGGACGCAAGGAAGGCCACCGCCAGACACTGGGCAGCCCGCTTCATGAGGAGGTTGGAATTGATGCGGCTCATTAGCGGAGAAAAGGAGATGGTTCCGAACATTCAAACCGAACGGCGGCGGACCAAGAGGGCTCCACTCAGTCCTACGCCGATCATCATCCAAGGGCCGGGTTCCGGAATGGGTGCGAGTGAGGTATAGTTATAAGTGATGGTCACGTAGCCGGATGCGGTCGCAGGACCAAATGCTCCTGCGGCACCACTGATGGCAGCGGTGTCGGTCGATTGGGTGCCATTGACGCGGACCGTGAAGGTGCTTCCGCTTCCAATGAAGGTGCCAGGGTTGCCGGCAGTGACGGTTTCGCCGACTGTGGCCTCCGCGAATGTCGTTCCTCCCCAGTCCGGACCACCGGCCTGATAGCCCGCTCCATCGCCGTCATCTCCGAACAAGGAAACGGAATAGGAGGTGGTGGCTGCCAGGCTTCCTGCAAAGGCATCCCCATCCGAATTGAGGAGCGAGGCACCGATGCCGGTGAGGGTGATGGAAACCGTCTGGGAAATCGATCCCGTAGCAGCGGTAGGCGAATCATTGTCCACATACAGTGAGCCGCCGGATTTGGTGAGGCTGGTGGTAATGGTGACGCTATTCAGAACCCGTGTCCCGCCGAGCGTGTCAAACTCGTTGAAGATGAGGTTTTGGGTGGCGGTAGGCGTGAACGAGAACGTTTGCGTCTGGACGATGGTGGCAGCCTTGGCGCTTCCGCACAATAACAGGAAGGCGAGCAGGGTGTCGGTGGTTTTCATGGGGTGTTGGGTGGGGTGTTGGTGAGAGAGATTGCGGGCGACTAACGATGCCTGCGCATGATGACCATCATGGTAATGCCAGCGAGGAGCGGCCCGATGCTGACCTCCGATTCCACACGGGGCATCGGCTGGTTGAAATCCTGGCTCCCCGATGGCGAACGGGTAATGATGTATGCTGTCTGCTGCATGGCAGACGGCAAAGCTGGAGTTTCACTCCATAGATTGGATGCCGGGGCCGCAGCGAGCACCTCGGGCAAAGCAATGGGAACCGGCGGGGTTCCGATGGGAACAGGGTGTGTATTTGGCATGGACCGGATGTGGGACAGGTCCAAGATGGCAAATCGCGTGCCATTTAGTTAAAATGCCCGAAAGTCCTTGAATGCCTAAGGATTGGTTTTTTTGAACATTGGGATCCACTGTGGAGTCGTCTGCAAAGCTTGCGATAATCCTGCAAGGAATGCAGGTGGATCGGGCAAGTTATCACAAGCCTTCATGAAATTATAAAAAAGCCGGACCAATGAACAAAAATCCGCACCGATTCCGTATCTAACGGATATAGTTACGCAACGGCTTGCTGCAGCCTTGATTCCGGAGATGCATGATGCACAATCGGGGTGTCCGGCATCTGATGTGGATCATCGGGTATCAGAAAACGGATCGACCAAACCATGAAGCCGCCCATCCCGACCAACGAGCTGCCGCGGCTGGCAGCGCTCGAAGATCTCGGCATACTGGACACGCCACCGGAAGAGGCATTCGATGATATCACGCGGCTGGCAGCGACGCTTTGCAATACTCCGGTGGCTTTGGTTTCATTGGTGGATGGGGCAAGGCAATGGTTCAAGTCGAAGGTCGGTACCCATCTGAAGGAAACGCCCCGGGATATGGCCTTCTGCGCCCATGCCATCTGTGGATCGGAAACATTCATTGTGGAGGATGCGGTGGCGGACGACCGGTTCGCCGACAACCCGCTGGTGACGGGACCCGAGTCGCTGCGGTTTTATGCCGGAGTGCCGTTGGTCAATGAAGAAGGCCTCGCTATGGGGGCTTTGTGCGTCATGGACCGCGTGCCGAGGAAACTCGATCCCATGCATCAGCAAGTCCTCAAAGTGCTGGGAGAGCAGGTGATGGCGCGGCTGGATCTCCAACGTCAGATCCGTGAGAGGGAAAAAGCGGAAGCGCGGCTTGTGCGCCTGAATCAACTCCACGCCATGCTGAGCCGGGTGAATGCCGCCACGATTCAGATCCGGGATCGCTCGCAGCTATTTGAAACCACGTGCAGGCTCGCCGTGGAGTGGGGACTGGCCGCTGCATGGGTCGCCCAGATCCAACCCGGAGTTCCCATCACCCTCAGCGCCCATTCAGGCAGCAGTGGCAAGTGTCTCAATCCTGACGGGACGGTTCCGGAAGGATTCGCCGATGCGTTGCGCCTGACCTTGCAGGAAGACCACCCGCTGGTTTGCAATGATCTGCTATCGGATGAAACCCAAAGCGCGTTGCGACCCATCCTTGATTGCTGTGGATATCGTTCGGCCGCCGCGTTTCCACTCAGCATCGCTGGCACCGGATACGGCGTGATCGTGTTCTATTCGGAGCAGCCGGACCAATTCCTGAGTGACGAGGTGATATTGTTGGGAGAGCTGGCGCGGGATCTTTCCTTCGCCGTGGACTCCATCGACCAGGAAATGCGGCGACGCAGGGCGGAGAATGCGCTTCGGGAAAGCGAGGAACGCTTCCGTCTCGCATTCGAACAGGCACCGGTAGGAATTTTCATGGTGGGATTGAACCAGCGCTTCATCCGTGTGAATCAACGGTTTTGTGATTTCGTCGGCTACTCTGCCAATGAATTGCTGGAGCACGTGGAGCTCCGGCATCTCACCCATGCCGAGGATTTGGATGAGGGGCTTGAGATGAACATCCATCTTCAGTCGAACGCAGGCGGCATCACGATCGAACGGCGTTTCATCCGCAAAGATGGAAGGATTTTCTGGGCACGTCTGACGCAGTCGCTGGTGCCATCCATTCGCAAGGAGCCGGAGCGCTTCATTGGTTTCATCTCCGATATCACCCTTCGCAAACAGGCTGAGCAGGAACGGGACTCTCTCTTCAATCTGACGGCGGATCTTTGTTGTGTGGCTGATTTTGATGGCAGGCTTGAGCAGGTGAATCCCGCGTGGACCCAATGTCTGGGATGGTCGAGGAAGGATCTGATTGGAAAAAAATGGATGGACTTCGTGCACCCGGAGGACCGCCAGAAAACCGCGGCGGTGGATCGGGACCTGCAAATGGGCAAGCCTGTTGTGGAGCTTGAAAACCGCTACCTCTGCAAGGATGGGAGCTATCGCTGGCTGGCGTGGAATTCCCAATCGATTGTCGAGAACAGACAACTCTTCGGCATCGCACGTGACATCACGGATCGGCGATACCAAGCCATTGCGCTGGCCCACAGCAATCGCGCCTTGCAATTGCTCAGCCGCTGCAATGAAGCCCTGATACGATCCGAGTCCGAGGCGGAATTGATCGAGTCCGTCTGCATGAGTGCTGTGGAAATCGGCGGCTTTGCAATGGCATGGGTGGGCTATCTGAAAAACGATGCCGTGAAATCCATTCGCCCCAAGGCCCATGCCGCACGGGAGCGTTGTGATCTTCCAGCCATTCCCCTCAGTTGGTCCGACGAGATGGCGGAGGGCGATTCCGCTCCGGGAAGGGTATTGAATACCGGCAAAGCGGTATTCATTCACGATTTTGAAGAAACCTCATTCTCACGGCCTTGGAAGGATTTCGAGAACGCCCAAGGCTACAAGGGAGTGGCCTGCATTCCTCTGCTCGCACAAAACGAAACCTTCGGTGTGCTGGTCCTCTATTTATCCGAATCGCGCGAACTTGCCGGTGATGAGATCCGCCTCCTCTACGATCTTGCAGATGATATGGCATTCGGCATCCACAATCACCGCGCCGGCCTCGAGCGGCGCAAGATCCATGATGCGGTCCTGTCGCTTGCACGCGGCGTATCCGTCAGCAGCGGCGCGGAGTTCTTCAATCAACTTGTCAGAGGTTCCATCGAAGCACTTGGGGCAAACTCCGGCGTCATCGCAAGATTCAATCCGAAAGGCACGAAGGCCACCACCATCAGCGCCATCATGGGTGGAAAACGCGTGCCGAATTTTCACTTTTCGATCAAAGGCACCCCCTGCGAGCACATCCACAATGCCGGCCTGTGGGTGGTATCCGACAACCTTCAACTCCGCTATTCCGAAGCAGGCAAGATCCTCACCCGGCATGCCGAAGCGTTTGCCGGAACCGCGCTTGTCGATTCCACGGGGAATTCCATCGGAGTGATGTTCCTCACATTCGACACACCCTTGGTGCATCAGGAATTCATCTCCTCCACCCTCAAGATCTTCGCCCCCCGCGCGGCCGGAGAGTTGGAGCGCCAGAAATCCGATGCCATGATGCGCGAGCAGGCCGCCTTGCTCGACAAAGCGCAGGACGCCATCCTCGTCCATGATTTCCACCACCGCGTCCGCTATTGGAACCGCAGTGCCGAACGCATGTATGGCTGGGCACCTCGCGAGCACTCGCGGGGCAAGGCACCCCAAATGATTTACAGCGACCCCGCATCCCTCGTCATCGCCACCGAGACCACCCTCGCCCGCGGCGAATGGGTGGGGGAAATCGATCAACTCGACAAGGATGGCCAGGCTCTCACCGTCGAGGCACGCTGGACCTTGGTGCGGGACGAGACGGGAAAACCGGAATCCATCCTCTCCATCAACACCGACATCACCGAACAAAAGAAACTCGAACAACAGTTTCTCCGCGCCCAGCGGATGGAAAGCATCGGCACGCTTGCCGGCGGCATCGCCCATGATATCAACAACGTGCTCGCCCCCATCATGATGTCCATCGACATGCTTCGCTGCTATGTGCAGGATGAGGAAGGAAACAACATTCTCGATGTGGTGGGTGCCAGTGCCCGCCGTGGCGCGGAAATGGTCAAGCAAGTGCTCTCTTTCGCGAGAGGCGTGGAGGGCAAGCCGGAGGAAATCCAGTTGAAGCATGTCTTCAGCGACCTGCTCCGCATCATGGACGAGACCTTTCCCAAGAACATCCGCCTGGAAACCCGTATCCAGGACGACTTGTGGCATATCCGTGCGGACCACACACAGATCCACCAGGTCATGCTCAACCTCTGTGTCAATGCACGCGATGCCATGCCGGAAGGTGGAACCATCATGGTCACCGCCCAGAACATCATGATCGAGGAAACCATCGCCTCCGCCAACATCGAAGCGCATGTGGGCCCTTATGTGACGATCGAAGTCGAGGATACCGGCCCCGGAATTCCTCCAGAGATCATGGACCGTATCTTTGATCCCTTCTTCACCACCAAGGAACTCGGCAAAGGCACCGGACTCGGCTTGTCCACTTCGCTTGCCATTATCAAGAGCCATGGCGGATTCCTGCGCGTCTTCAGTGATCCGGGCGATGGCACCCGCTTCCGGATTTATCTGCCCGCCCTCACCGAGCCCGGCTGGGCAGCTGTGGATTCGCCGCAATCCGAACTTCCGAAGGGCAAGGGCGAAACCGTTCTGGTGGTGGATGACGAGGTTTACATCCGGCAGGTCACCAGCAGAACCCTCGAAGCCTACGGTTACAAGGTATTGCTCGCCAGCAACGGATCTGAAGCCGTGTCACTCTATGTCGAGCATCAGGATGAAATCCAGATTGTGCTGACTGACATGATGATGCCTGTGATGGACGGGCCCGCCACGGTCCGGATGCTGCGCCGCCTCAATCCCTTCATTCCGATCATCTGTGCCAGTGGCCTCAATGCGAAGGAGAAGGTGGAGAAGGCATCCGCCGCCGGAGCCAATGATTTCCTCGCCAAGCCCTATACCGCCGAGACCCTTCTCAAATCCATCCGCGCCGTCCTGCGCAACCGTTCGTGATGAATATACCATCTTCACGCGATCGCGTAGGATTGCCTTCTTGTATCCCTTATCCGCACTTCCTACAAAAGATCTGTTAGTGATTGTCCGCCCCCCCAAAGCCAACAAGCACAAACCCCAATGACCCCTGTTTCCCGCATCCTGATTGTGGACGATGAGCCTGCAATCCTATTCCTGTTAGGAAAACTCCTGTCTGCCGAAGGCTATCACGTCACCACCTCTTCGAACGGGGACGATGCGATCCGGCTTTCCCGGACTTATCATTTCGATCTGTTCATCATCGATCTCATCATGCCGCACAAGGATGGGATCGAAACCATCATCTCGCTGCGCACCAAGGAGAAGAAAACCCCGATCATCGCGATGTCGGGAGGTTGGAATGGCGGTAGCAACAACTGCCTTCCGCTTGCAGGCAAACTGGGAGCTTGTGGCACGCTCGCCAAGCCGTTTGACAGAACCACGCTTCTGGCCGCCATCGACGAACAGGTCCGCAAGCGTCACGCCAAGCGGAGTTGATTCATTTCAACTCATAGCGGGCGAGCAGGTTGTAAACCGTGCGCTCCGCGATGCCGAGATCCCTTGCCGTGCGTGCCTTGTTGCGGCCGCTCCGCTGATAGGCTTCCATGAATGCCTGACGCTCGATTTCCTGGAGTGATCTCACGCGATGAGGCATGCCCGGGGCTGCCGGGTGCCTTTCTTCGATCAAGGGCACGATGTCCCTCTCATCCAGCACCGCGCCTTCGGCAAATGCGGTGGCGCGTTCCAAGACATTCTCCAGTTGCCGGATGTTGCCCGGCCATGGGTGGGACTTGAGTATATCCATGGCGGCAGGAGTGACCATCCATGGATCCGCCCCGCGTTTTTGTGAGATTCTCTCCAGAATCAAGCGCATCAAATCCGGCAGGTCCTCGATGCGATCGCGCAGCGGCGGCAGATGAAGTTCCAGAATGTTGAGACGATAGAAAAGATCCTCGCGGAAGCGGCCATCCGCCACCCTTGCCTGGAGATCGATATTGGTGGCGGCGATGATGCGCGCCTCGGTCCGCAGGATGCGGTTGCCACCCACGCGGAAGAATTCCTGATCCTGAAGCACGGTGAGCAGCTTGGGCTGGAGTTCGCCGGGCAGGTCGCCGATTTCATCGAGAAAGATGGTTCCCTTGCTCGCTTGTTCAAAGCGCCCGGCCCGTGCGGCGGTGGCACCTGTGAAGGCACCACGCTCATGGCCGAAAAGCTCGGACTCTAACAACTCACGGGGAAGCGCGGGACAACTGACAGGAATGAAGGCCTCGGCAGCGCGCGGGCTGAGACGGTGAATTTCGCGGGCGATGTAGGTTTTGCCTGTCCCGCTTTCTCCCGTGAGCAGAACGGTGATGTCCAATTGGGCGGCGCGCTCCATGTGGCGGTAAAGCTCGCGCATCTTCGGACTGCGGCTGCGGCGGAG